>CAZKSK010000081.1:0-9004 GCA_964555225.1 uncultured Bacteroides sp. | reverse complement strand
CGATCATCAGGTATACCATGAACTACTTCATCATTTACAGAAGTACATATCGAGCTTGGATAGGGCCCACCATAAGGATTCGGGAAACCTTTAAATGTAGGAATCGCTCCATTATCTCTAATAAACTCTTCTGCTCGCTTATCCAACTGTTTTGTAGTAACGCCGGGTTCTATTATTTTCGCTACCTCCGCCAAAGTTTTTCCTACTAGAAGATTACTTTGACGAAGTAACTCTATTTCATCATCAGTTTTAAGAAATATCATAAGACATACTAATAAGCCGAAACACCTCCAGAGCGACCTTTAATACGTCCTGAACTCATCAAACCATCATAATGCCTCATTAGCAAATGACTTTCAACTTGTTGCAAGGTATCCAATACCACACCTACAATAATCAACAAAGATGTTCCACCAAAGAATTGCGTAAATTCCGCTTGAACTCCGAAATATCCTGCAAAAGCCGGAAGAATTGCTATAATTGCAAGAAAGATAGAACCAGGAAAAGTAATGCGAGACATTATCACATCAATATATTCCACAGTGCTCTTCCCCGGTTTAATACCAGGAATGAATCCATTATTGCGTTTCATATCTTCAGCCATCTGAGAAGGATTAATTGTGATTGCCGTATAAAAATATGTAAATATTATAATTAATGCAGCAAAAATCACATTATACTCCCAACTCGTATGTGTCATAAGAGAACGCACAAATGAATTAGCATTCTGAGCAGAAGAAAACCCAACCAATGTAATAGGTATAAACATAATTGCCTGAGCAAAGATTATTGGCATCACATTAGCAGCATTGACCTTTAATGGAATATACTGTCGTGCACCTCCATATTGCTTATTTCCCACAATTTTCTTAGCGTACTGAACTGGAACTTTTCGTGTACCTTGAACTAAAAGTATTGCCGCTCCAATTACAAGCAACAAAAATACGATTTCCAATAAAAACATTACAAGACCACCAGCTCCAGGAGATGCTAGACGAGAAACCACTTCTTGAGAAAAAGAATGAGGCAAACGTGCTATAATACCGATCAAAATAATAAAAGATATACCATTACCGATACCTTTATCTGTAATTCTCTCTCCTAACCAAAGAATGAACATACTTCCAGCTGCCAAAATAATAGTGGAAGTTATCATAAACAAAGACCAGTTAATACTTCCGTTCAAAGAAGGACCAGCCTGCATTTTCAAATTCACCAGATAAGACGGAGCTTGAAAAAGAAGAATAAAAATTGTCAAATAACGAGTATACTGATTAATTTTTCTTCTTCCACTTTCTCCATCTCTTTGCATCTTTTGGAAATAAGGAACCGCTACTGCTAACAATTGAAGAACGATTGATGCCGAAATATATGGCATAATTCCCAACGCAAAAATAGATGCGTTAGAGAAAGCACCGCCTGAGAACATATTCAACAGAGACATCAAGCCTTCACTTGTTTGCTGATGCAACTTTGCTAATGCATTCGGATTAATGCCGGGAAGCACCACGAATGATCCAAAACGATAAATTGCAATAAACAATATGGTAATGAGGATTCGTTGTCTCAAATCCTCAATTTTCCAAATGTTTTTCAATGTTTCGATTGATTTTCTCATTGAATTAGAGTTTTACTGCATTTCCACCATTAGCTGCGATAGCTGCCTCAGCACTTTTAGAAAAGGCGTTTGCCTCTACATCCAATTTAAGTGTAAGCTCACCGTTACCTAATACTTTTACTAATTCTTTTGAAGAAATAAAACCGGCTGCAACTAAATCAGAAACACCAACTTTAGTCAAATTCTTAACTTCAGCCAATTTCTGAATAGTATCAAGGTTTATTGCTTTATATTCAACACGATTAATGTTTTTAAAGCCAAATTTAGGTACACGACGTTGCAAAGGCATTTGCCCGCCTTCGAAACCAATCTTACTTGAATAGCCAGATCTAGACTTGGCTCCTTTATGCCCTCTCGTTGAAGTTCCACCTAAACCAGAACCAGTACCACGGCCAATTCTTTTTCTTGTTCCAGTAGAGCCCTCAGCAGAATGTAAATTATGTAATTTCATATCGAATTAAGTTTTATTATTCAACAACTGCAACTAGGTGTTTCACTTTAGCTATCATCCCTAAAGTAGAAGGAGTAGCTTCAAGTTCAACCACATGATTCATTTTATGAAGGCCTAGCGAATCTAATGTTTTTTTCTGATTAGCCGGCGCTCCGATTCTACTTTTTATCTGCTTGATTTTAATTGTTGCCATTTCCAGTTCTCCTTATCCTTTAAATACTCTCTCCATACTGATTCCTCTATTCTGAGCAACAGTTTTAGCATCTCTCATTTCTCCTAAAGCCAAGATTGTAGCCTTAACCAAATTATGAGGATTTGAGGATCCTTTAGACTTAGCCAAGACATCAGTAATACCAACACTTTCCAATACAGCACGCATTGCACCACCGGCTACTACACCTGTACCTTGAGAAGCAGGTTTAATAAATACTTCAGCTCCACCAAATTTAGCAATTTGCTCATGAGGAACAGTTCCCTTTAATACGGAAACCTTAGTCAGATTCTTTTTAGCAGACTCAACTCCTTTGGCAATAGCAGCTGTTACTTCACCAGCTTTACCTAAACCCCAACCGATAATACCGTCTTCATTTCCTACAACCACAATGGCAGAGAAACTAAAAGTTCTACCACCTTTTGTAACCTTAGTAACTCGATTAATAGCAACTAGTCTATCTTTTAATTCGACATCACTATTTATTCTAACTTTATTTACTGCCATAATCTTTAAAATTTAAGTCCACCATTACGAGCAGCATCAGCTACCTCTTTTACTCTCCCATGATACAAATAACCATTACGATCAAAAACGACTGTTGTAATACCGGCTTCTTGAGCTCTTTTAGCTATTAGTTCACCAACTTTAACGGCTTGTTCCTTTTTAGGCATAGTTTCCATTCCCAACGAAGAGGCTGCGGCTAAAGTCTTACCGTTCAAGTCATCAATAAGCTGAACGTAAACTTGCTTGTTGCTTCTGAATACACTCATCCGCGGACGATCATTTGTTCCGGAAATTTTATTGCGTACTCTATATTTAATTTTTATACGTCTTTCTATTTTTGTTGTCATAATCTTTTTAATTATTAAAGTAAATTACTTAGCGCTAGCTGTCTTACCAGACTTCCTGCGAATTTCTTCACCAACAAACTTAATACCTTTACCCTTATAAGGTTCCGGCATACGGAAAGAACGAATTTTCGAACAAACTTGGCCAAGCAGCTGCTTGTCACAAGACTCCAATATAATAAGAGGATTCTTATTTCTTTCTGATTTAGTTTCTACTTTTATTTCAGAAGGTAACTGCAAAAAGATCGGATGTGTGTAACCTAATGCAAACTCAATAATGTTTCCTTGATTAGATGCACGATAACCCACACCAACTAATTCAAGTTCCTTTTTATAGCCTTCAGAAACACCAATAATCATATTGTTGACCAGCGCACGATAAAGTCCATGATAGGCATGGCGTTGCTTTGGTTCATCAACCAATTTTTTCAAATTCTCTTCAAAACTAATATGATCATTTTCGATAGTAACATTAATAGCCGGATTAATACTCTGACTTAATTCACCTTTAGGTCCCTTTACAGAAACCACATCATCCTTAAAAGTAACCGTTACTCCTGCAGGAATCTTTATGGGTAATTTTCCAATTCTAGACATTGATAATCCTCCTATTAATATACATAACAAAGAACTTCACCGCCAATCTTAAGATCGCTGGCTTCCTTGTTTGTCATTACACCTTTGGATGTTGATATAATAGCTATACCTAATCCGTTGATAACTCTTGGCATATCTTTATATCCAGTATACTTTCTCATACCTGGAGTAGATATTCTTTCCAATTTCTTAATTGCATTAGTTTTATTGGCTGAATCATACTTCAAAGCCACTTTGATAGTACCTTGAGGACCATCTTCAAGAAACTTATAATTAAGAATGTAACCTTTGTCAAAGAGAATCTTAGTGATCTCCTTTTTTAAATTTGAGGCAGGAACTTCAACAACTCTGTGCTTTGCACTAATTGCATTTCTCAACCTCGTTAAATAATCTGCTATTGGATCTGTCATAAAAAATAATTTAAATTAATCAGGACTATCCTGACAATATTTAATAATAACTATTTACCAGCTTGCTTTCCTAACGCCAGGAATAAGACCGTTTGAAGCCATTTCACGGAACTGAATTCTAGAAATGCCGAACTGACGAATATATCCTTTAGGTCTTCCAGTCAACTTACATCTATTATGTAAACGAATTGGATTAGCATTTCGTGGAATAGCCTGAAGTTTTTGAGCCGCTTCAAAGGCTTCCGCAGGACTGCCTGTTCTCACTGTCTTTTTCAATTGTGCACGCTTCTCAGCATATTTGGCTACAAGTTTAGCTCTTTTTACTTCTCGAGCTTTCATTGATTCTTTTGCCATATCGATTAATCTTTTTTAGCGTTTTTAAAAGGTAAACCAAATTCTTTTAGAAGAGCGAAACCTTCTTCATCAGTTTTTGCAGTAGTTACAAATGTAATATTCATACCTAAAATTTTGGTAATAGTATCAATATTAATTTCAGGAAATATAATTTGTTCCTGAATTCCTAATGTATAATTACCTCTTCCATCAAATTTACTTTCAATACCGTTGAAATCTCGAATACGCGGCAATGCTACACGAACTAACTTCTCCAAAAATTCATACATTCTTTCGCGACGCAAAGTTACCATAACGCCAATCGGCATTTTCTTACGCAATTTAAAATTTGCGATATCTTTCTTAGAAATAGTAGCAATTGCTTTCTGTCCAGTGATAGCTGTAATTTCATTGATAGCAACATCAATAATTTTTTTATCGGCTACAGCAACTCCCAATCCTTGATTGATAACAATCTTTTTAAGTACAGGAATCTGCATACTGGAACTATATTGAAACTGTTTCATCAATGCTGGAGCTATGCGCTCAGCATAATCTTTCTTTAGGCTAGCAGTATTCATCATTTAATCTCCTCTCCTGATTTTTTTGAATAACGAACAAAAGTTCTACCATCAGAACTTTCTCTTCTTCCCACACGTACCGGTTTGCCAGTCTTAGGATCAACAACATTTAAGTTAGACACCTGTATAGGAGCTTCTTTCTTAACTATTCCACCCTGAGGGTTCTTTGCACTTGGCTTAGTACTTTTAGATACCATGTTTACTCCTTCAACGATAGCACGTCCTTCACTAACGAAGACTTTCAGCACTCTACCGGTCTTTCCTTTGTTTTCTCCGGTATTTACGTAAACTGTATCACCTTTTTTAATATGTAATTTGCTCATTACTTAAACTTTTTACAACATTAAAGAACTTCTGGTGCCAATGAAACGACTTTCATATTTGCAGCACGAAGCTCCCTTGCAACAGGGCCAAAAATACGACTACCTCTCAACTCACCTGCATTACTTAAAAGTACACAAGCATTATCATCAAAACGAATATAAGAACCGTCAGCACGACGAACCTCTTTTTTGGTACGTACAATTAAAGCCTTAGACACTGCACCCTTTTTTATATCACTTGAAGGGATGACGCTCTTTACAGAGACGACAATTACATCCCCTACAGTCGCATAGCGCTTACTTGTTCCGCCTAAAACGCGAATACATAAAGCTTCACGCGCGCCACTGTTATCACACACTGTAAGTCTGGATTCTGCTTGTATCATAATTATTTAGCTCTTTCAATTATTTCTACTAATCTCCATCTCTTCGTTTTACTCAAAGGACGAGTTTCCATGATACGTACAGTATCACCTGGATTACACTCATTCTTTTCATCATGAGCATGGTATTTCTTCGTTTTACTTACGAATTTACCATAAATAGGGTGTTTCTCCTTAAATTTAGCAGCAATAACAATTGTTTTATCAATCTTGTTACTTACTACAACACCCATTCTTTCTTTTCTTAAATTTCTAGCTTCCATCAAGGTCATATTTATTTATTAAGCTCTCTTTGGCGTAATTCGGTCTTCATCCTTGCGATTGTACGGCGCAAGCTCTTAATCTGAGCAGGATTTTCCATTGGAGAGATAGAATGATTCAAAACCATCTGACGGTAATTAGCGGTTTCCGCATCTAAACGTTCCGCCAACTCTTTTGTACCTAATTCTCTAATTTCTGTAATTTTCATAATCAAGCATTTTGATTTTGAACATCATAATCACGTCTTACTATAAACTTGGTAGTCACAGGAAGTTTCTGTGCAGCTAAACGCAACGCTTCTTTAGCTATCTCAAATGAAACACCTTCTACCTCAATGATGACACGCCCTGGAGTGACAGGAGCAACAAATCCTTCAGGATTACCTTTTCCTTTACCCATACGAACGTCAGCCGGTTTCCTTGTAATAGGTTTATCAGGAAATATACGAATCCAAATCTGTCCCTGACGCTGCATATATCTTGTAACTGCAACACGGGCAGCTTCAATTTGTCTTCCTGTAATCCATTTTGTTTGCAAAGACTTAATGCCGAATGAACCAAAAGCCAACTGAGCACCTCTTTGTGCGTTGCCTTTCTGACTACCTTTCTGCTGTCTTCTGAATTTTGTCTTTTTCGGTTGTAACATAATTCCTAAAATTCAAATTCGTTAGCGATTATTTTTCTTTCTTTTGAAGTTCTTACCTCCATTACCGCCATTTCCACCACGGTTGTTATCTTTTGTCTGAGTAAAATTAGGAGCCAAATCCTTTTTACCAAAAATCTCACCACGACAAATCCATACTTTAATACCCAAAAGACCAACCTTTGTCAAAGCCTCAGCCTGACAATAATCAATATCTGCTCTAAAAGTATGTAACGGAGTTCTTCCTTCCTTATACATTTCAGAACGGGCCATTTCTGCACCATTCAAACGTCCTGAAATCAAAACTTTAATACCTTCTGCACCCATACGCATCGTATTGGCAATAGCCATTTTGATAGCACGGCGATAGGCAATCTTACCTTCAACCTGACGAGCGATATTATTTGCCACAATAACTGCATCCAATTCAGGTCTTTTAACTTCAAAAATATTAATCTGGATATCTTTATCAGTAATTTTTTTCAACTCTTCTTTCAACTTATCAACCTCTTGTCCTCCCTTACCGATAATAATGCCCGGACGTGCTGTACAAATAGTGATTGTAACCAGCTTTAATGTACGTTCAATAACAATACGTGACACACTAGCTTTGGCAAGTCTTGCTTCCAAATATTTACGGATCTTGCTGTCCTCTAATAATGAATCTCCAAAATCCTTGCCACCATACCAGTTAGAATCCCATCCTCTGATAATTCCAAGTCTGTTACTTATTGGATTTACTTTCTGTCCCATAGATTCTTTTTAATTTTTATTGTCATTAGTTGTACTCTTTGAATCAACAAACAAAGTCACATGGTTTGAACGTTTACGAATTCTGTAACCTCTACCCTGTGGAGCTGGTCTCATTCTCTTCAGAGTAGCTCCTCCATCAACATAAACTTTGGATACAAACAATTCGCCACTTTCAGCTTTACGTTCGTTTTTTTGTTCCCAATTAGCAATAGCAGAGCGCAATAATTTCTCTACTCTCGCTGAAGCTTCTTTCGAAGAAAACTTCAAAACACCAAGTGCTCTATTTACTTCCAAACCTCTAATCATATCAACCACCAAACGCATCTTACGAGGGGAAGTAGGAACATTTTGCAATTTTGCAAAATACATGGTTTTTAAGGCTTCTTTTCTTTTATCAGCCGAAATCTTTTTTCTTGCTCCCATTATTATTTTACTTTTATTTCACGATATTAACCTGCTTTTATTTATTACCTGCATGACCGCGGAATGTACGAGTAGGTGCAAACTCACCCAACTTGTGTCCTACCATGTTTTCTGTAATATAAACAGGAATAAATTTATTTCCATTATGAACTGCAACTGTATGCCCCACAAAATCAGGGGAAATCATTGAAGCTCTAGCCCAAGTCTTAACGACAGACTTTTTCCCGCTTTCGTTCATAGCAAGAATTCTATCTTCAAGCTTTACATTAATATATGGACCTTTTTTTAGTGAACGACTCATAATTTACTCAATTAATCTTATTACTTCTTATTAGCTCTTTCTATAATATACTTAGAAGACTGCTTCTTTGGAGCTCTCGTCTTCAATCCCTTAGCATACAATCCCTTACGTGATCTTGGATGACCTCCGGACTGACGTCCTTCACCACCACCCATTGGGTGATCAACAGGATTCATTACAACACCACGGTTATGAGGACGGCGCCCTAACCAACGTGAACGTCCTGCCTTACCAGAACTTTCCAACGCATGATCAGAATTTCCGACACTACCGATGGTAGCTTTACAAGCACTAAGAATCTTTCTTAATTCTCCAGAAGGCAATTTGATTACACAATAATCACCTTCACGAGAAGTTAATTGAGCAAAATTACCGGCTGATCTTACTAAACTTGCGCCTTGTCCCGGACGTAATTCAATATTATGAATTACCGTACCGACTGGAATATCATGAAGAAATAGTGTATTACCAATCTCTGGCGCTGCTTTTTCTCCTGACATCAAGGTACTGCCCACCTGCAACCCATTAGGAGCAATAATATATCTTTTTTCTCCATCAGCATAATACAACAATGCAATACGAGCCGATCTATTCGGGTCGTATTCAATTGATTTTACCACTGCTGGAACACCATCTTTATTTCTCTTGAAATCAATTAGTCTAAATTTTCTCTTATGTCCGCCGCCTGTATAGCGCATTGTCATTTTACCGACATTGTTACGTCCACCTGTAGACCTCTTGCCAAATACAAGAGATTTTTCTGGTACCGATGCAGTAATTTCCTCAAAAGTACCAATAATCTTGTGTCTTTGCCCCGGTGTTGTGGGCATAAATTTACGTACTGCCATCTTTTATCAAATATTGCT
>CAZKSK010000080.1:0-9032 GCA_964555225.1 uncultured Bacteroides sp. | reverse complement strand
TTTGTTTGTTTACTAACCCCAACTGACTTGCATACGGGTATTTCTCATTTGCCAAACGTATTAGTTTGTCCAATGTGTAATATTTACATGTTTGTGCAGATAAGAATATCGGAAAAACGATTCCCAATATCCATAAACTCCATTTTCGTGTGAAGATTTTTTCATTCGATTTTTTCATAAATTCATTATCCTATTTTGATGTTATTATTATTCTATATTGATCGTTCTTATTCTTTATTTTTGTTTCTTTTCCTTCGAATGCGTTTTATTTATATACTTTTTTGTTCAACAATTTTGTTGATAATGAGATAAAAAAATAAGTTATACTCATTTGAATATAACTTGTTTGATTAGTTTCGGCAAGTTTCTTTTCAATTTATCACGATGGCTTAACCATTTCTTTTCATCCCATTTGAAAATCATCATATATAAGGGTCCTGCGATAAAAGGAAACATGCAAAGACTGGAAACTATCACTACAAATTCTTCTATATTTTTAGTCGTGATTTTTCCATTTTCATAAGCTTCTTTTCGTTGTTCTCTGAATGTAGTGCTGAGTTTATTATCAATTATCTTTTTAAAGAAGTCAGGATCTTTAGAGGCTTCATGAAGACCAAAAATAAGCATTTCAGGATTGTTATAAGCCAAATCGATTTCGGCGGCAATGTAATTATCTACTTTTTGTTCAAAAGAAAGTTCCGAATTCAGATTCTCTTTAAATGTTGTAATAAATTTAGAAACTACAGATTTCATTGCCTGTTGAGATAACATTTCCTTATCTCGAAAATAATAGTGGAGCATTGATCTGTTGATTGCTGCCAAATCTGCAATATCTTGCATACGGGCACCTTGGAGTCCGTCTCTCAAGAAGATTTTTTTTGCAGCATCCAATATTCTTTCTTCCGTATTGTTATCTTTTTCATTAATCATTATTGTTCAACAATTTTGTTGATGCAAAGATATGATATAAATAGATTAATTGGTTTATTACTTAACATCTATTTAACTAAAAGCATTCTTTTTATATTTATTTTAATATGAATTATTCAGAAATTTCTTTCTGATAAAACATTTCAATCTAAATATACGGAAGTTTTTATTTGTCATGAGATTTTAGTTATCTTTGCAAGAAGTAGTTTTATATCGAATCTTTTGGATAGACTTACAAATTTGGAAATTAATGGACAAGACCAATCCTCATTTATATATATACAAAGCGTCGGCGGGATCCGGAAAGACTTTTACACTGGCTGTAGAATATATTAAACTGTTAATCCTGAATCCTTTTAATTACCGTCATATTCTGGCTGTGACTTTTACGAACAAGGCTACCGGAGAAATGAAAACACGTATTCTCAGCCAATTATACGGCATAAGTAGAAAATTACCTTCATCTACTGTTTATTTGAATACGATATGCAGGGATCTGAATAAGTCTGAACAGGATATTTGTACTCAGGCGGAACAGGCTCTGAATCTGCTTATTCATGATTACAGCAATTTCCATGTGGAAACGATTGACAGCTTTTTTCAGAAAGTGATGAAAAATATGGCCAGAGAACTTGGTTTGGGTGCCAATTTGAATATTGATCTTGATTATACGGATGCATTGGATGAGGCGGTGGACTCAATGATAAAGAAGTTGACTCATAACTCACAAGTACTGCAATGGATTCTGGATCACGTGCAGGAAGAGATGGAAGAGGGGCGAAATTGGAATGTCATAAATAGTATAAAAAGATTCGGAAGCAAAATATTTGATGAAGCATTTATCGAACGTGGAGAACATCTTCGGCAAAAACTGTTGGATAATCCTACTTTGATGACAGATTACATCAAGACTCTCAGGGAGCTTCTTAATAATCAGAAAGAAATTATGCCGGGTTTCGCTCAACAGTTTTTTGCTTTAATGGAGGAAAACGGGATTCCGGCAGAGAAGGGATATTGTAATACGAATATTGTTTCTTATTTTAGAAAACTGCAAGGAGCAGAATTTTACAAGAAAAGAGAAAAGGAGATAAGAAATAAAACCGTAGAAAAATGTTTGGTTGAAGCCGAAGCCTGGACTGTAAAGAGTGCACAGATGCGGGATGAGATGATAGAACTTGCCAATAATGAATTAATTCCTTTATTGCAGGAAGCCGAATCTTTTCGAGCGCAGTGTGTGCGGATTGTAAATACGTGTGAACTTGCCTTGAAGAATTTGAGTTCTTTGCGTCTGCTTACTTATATTGACGGTGAATTACGTGAACAAAATCACAAGAAAAATAGATTTTTACTTGCCGATACCAATGCTTTGCTTCAAAGTATTATATGTGACAGCGATTCTTCTTTTATTTTTGAGAAGATAGGAGCCAATATACATTATGTGATGATCGATGAGTTTCAAGATACTTCGCGCATGCAGTTCGGCAATTTCAGAATTCTTCTCAAGGAAGGCCTTTCACAGGGTTTTGACAGTATGGTAGTGGGTGATGTGAAACAATCTATTTACCGTTGGAGAAACGGTGATTGGGGTATCTTGAATTCTTTGAATGAAGATTGTCAAGATTTTCCGGTTAAGGTAAAGACTTTGGATACGAATTATCGTTCGGAAGAACAGATAGTATCTTTTAATAATGTTTTTTTTCCGAAGGCGGTAAAATGTATGGATGAACAGTATGTGAATTTATTCGGCGTTGATTGTGAACCCTTGAAAAAAGCATACAAAGATGTCGTTCAGAGATGTAACCATAAGGGAGGAAAAGGATACGTGAAAGTACAGATTCTGAAAAACCAAAGGGAATTGAAAAAGGATGATTTGATTCTGGAGGAATTGGAGGGGACGTTGACCGAATTGATACATGACAAGCATATAAATCCCAATGATATAGCTATTTTGTTAAGAGGAAATAGAGATATTACGGTCATCGCCGACTATTTTCACGAAAGAATGCCTGGGTTGCCGTTGGCTTCTGATGAAGCGTTCTTGTTAAGTGCATCGGAATCCGTGAACTTGTTGATAGATGCCATCCGTGTGCTGGAAGATGAAACGGATGTTCTGTCACAGGCAAGTCTTGTGATGAGGTATCAGACGAAAGTACTTTGTCATGAGGGCAATATGAATCTTTATTTGCTGGAAAACGATAAAACTCCCTTTTTACCGACTGAATTCACAGCTCATTTTGGAGAATTACGAGAAATGCCGCTTTATGAATTGTGTGAGAGACTTTATACCATTTTCAGTTTGGAAAAAATAAAGAAAGAAGATGCTTACTTGTTTACTTTTTTCGATGTGGTGACGGAGTATCTTGATGAGCATTCATCAGATTTGAATTCTTTTCTGGCTGAATGGAAAGATAATCTTTGCAAAAAGGCAATCCCATCCGGAGAAGTCAATGGAATACGTTTGATAACAATACATAAATCCAAAGGATTACAATTCCATACGGTGATTGTACCTTATTGTGACTGGAAGTTGCATTCTGCAACGAATGTGTGGTGCAATCCCAAAGAAGCACCTTTCGATCAATTGGATTTGTTGCCGATTATGTCGGGAGAAAAAATGAATTTGTCTCAATTTGATGAAGATTATCGTAAGGAGGTTTTGCAACAATGGGTAGATAATATGAATTTGCTTTATGTAGCTTTTACCCGGGCCGAAAAAAATCTTTTTACGATAGGTGTGATTCCCAATTCATATGATAATATAGATAATGTAGCAAAATTGATGAGGAATTCCATTGATGGAATAACCGAAACCGAAATGGGTTTTGCTTACGAAACGGGTTCTATTTGTCCGTCGGAAGAAAGAAAAGATGAAGAACAGGATAATTTATTAACTTCTAAAGATGAATCATTGATGGTGACTATGCGTTCATTCGATAGAGAAATAGAGTTTCGCCAATCTAATCAGTCGGCGGATTTTATCCGTAGTCAGGAAGATGAGGCAGGTCCCGGGAATTATATTCAGCAGGGAAAGTTATTGCACCGGGTTTTTTCCGAAATAAGTACTGGAGATGATGTAAAATCTCTTCTACTCAGATTGGAAATGGAAGGTGTCTTTAGTTCTACTTTTACATTGGAAGAAGTGGAGTGTATTGTGAAACAGGCTTTGGAACAATCTTTGGCAAGAGATTGGTTCAGCGGAGAGTGGAAGGTCTTTAATGAACGTGGCATTTTGTTTCGTACTCGTGAAGGTATGCAGAAACGTCGTCCTGATCGCGTGATGATGAAAGATGGAAAAGTGGTAGTAGTCGATTTTAAATTCGGACATCCGAAAGATGAATATGAAGAACAGGTGAGAAGTTATATGCAGCTTCTTGCCGATATGGGTTATAAGAATATTGAAGGGTATTTGTGGTATGTATATTCCAATCAGTTTGTTTTAATAAAATAGAAAGAAGTTATGGATCCTTTTTTGAAACTTGTAGCCGAAGATTTGTATGGGAAATTAGGAGGTGATATGTCACGCACGGCATTAGTTTTTCCTAACAAACGAGCCGGATTATTTTTCGACGAATATCTTTCCTTTTGCTCGGACAAACCTGTATGGGCACCCGCTTATATCACGATCAGCGAACTTTTTCGTTCTTTGAGTCCCGATACTCAAGTAGCTGATCCTATTAAACAAATCTGTGAATTATATAAAGTATTCGTATCAGCAACAAAGAGCAATGAAACTCTGGATGAGTTCTACTTTTGGGGTGAGATGCTGATGAGTGACTTTGATGACATAGATAAGAATATGGCTCCTTCGGATTTACTTTTTAGTAATTTGAAGGATTTAAGGGCAATGGATGTTTCTGATTATCTTACATCGGAACAGGAAAAAGCCATCAAACAGTTTTTTGAGAATTTTTCTATAGAAAAATCTACGGAACTGAAAGAAAGATTCATTTCCATGTGGAATGTGCTGGGAGATATTTATAAGGTGCTGAGAGAAAATTTGAGAAAGCAGCATCTGGCGTATGAAGGTATGCTTTACAGGGATGTGATGGAGCATTTTGATGTTTCTCAACTACCTTATGACCATTATGTCTTTGTAGGTTTCAATGTGTTGAATAAAGTGGAATCCGCTTTGTTCGAAAAAGTGAAAGAGGATGGAAAGGCCTTGTTTTATTTTGATTATGACAAATCTTATTTGAAACGTGGTAATGAAGCGGGGGCCTTTATCCGGATGAATTTGGAAAAATTCGGAAATGAATTGGATGAGAGTCATTTTGATAACAGTATAAAGCCTAAACGAATCCGTTTTGTTGCATCACCGACCGAAAACGGACAGGCCCGATATTTACCTGACTGGATTAATACGAATTTAAGTGGAGAAGGGAAAGAGAATGCTATTGTACTTTGTAATGAGGCGTTGCTGCAACCTGTTGTTCACTCTTTGAACGAACGTGTAAAGAAAGTGAACATTACGATGGGTTTCCCGTTGTCTCAAACTCCCGTTTACAGTTTTGTAACTAATTTGTTTGAATTGCAAACAACCGGTTATAATGTAGATACGGGGAAATATGCATATGAACAGGTGGCTGCTGTCTTGAAACATCCGTATACCCATTTATTATTGAAAAAAAAAGGAGGCGGAAAAGAAAAGGCTGTAGAAATATTAAATGATCTTACCCGAAGAAATTGTTTTTTTCCCCTACCATCGGAATTGCAACAAAATGAGCGATTAAAGGAGCTTTTTACTCCACAGCCCGGTCAGCTCGGTTTATGTACCTATATTTTGCATTTGCTGGAAGAAGTGGCGACAGTATTCGGTGAACTGAATGCTTCCGAAAAATTCCTTTCGCAGTTATATTCCGAATCTTTGTTTCAGACACATAAATTGATTGGTCGTATAAATACACTTATAGAACAAGGAGATTTAAAAGTAGAGAATGCTTTGTTGAGCCGTCTTATGGATCGGGTCCTTATGACCGCAACGATTCCTTTTCACGGAGAACCGGCAGAAGGACTTCAGATAATGGGAGTATTGGAAACTCGAAATTTGGATTTCAAGAATCTTATTCTATTGTCGCTCAACGAAGGACAACTACCTAAAAAAGAAGGCGAATCATCATTTATACCTTATAATCTGCGCAAGGCTTTCGGATTAACGACAATAGAAAGAAAGATAACTCTATATGCTTATTATTTTTATCGATTGATACAACGGGCTGAAAACATCACATTCGTATATAATTCGGCTACCGAAGGAATTAATCAAGGAGAGATGTCACGCTTCATGTTGCAATATCTGGTAGAATCGGGACAGAATATAAAAAAGTATTCTATACAGGCTTCACAGATACCTGTTGTGAAACCGATACCGACAGTAGAAAAAAATAAGCATATCATGGACCTTTTATATGAAAGGTATGATATGAATGTGAATCCGAAGGCTTATTTTTCGCCTACTGCATTAAATTCATATATTGCTTGTCCGTTAAGTTTTTATTATCGGTATGTAATAGGGTTGGAAGCTCCTAAAGAAGTTTCGCTGGATATCGAATCAAGTGATTTCGGTACTATTTTTCATAAAGTAGCCGAGACAATCTACAAGGATTTTATAAATAGAGGTACGAATGATATAAGCAAAAATGATATCATGACTTTACTGAATGATCATTATCGGTTGGAATATTACGTAGATGAAGCGTTCAAGAGTGAATTCTTCAAAATAAAATCCGATGAGAAACCTGAGTATGACGGATTGCAACTCATAAATAGGGCTGCTATTATCAATATGACCAGACAGCTTCTGAAAAATGATGTAAAAATTGCTCCGATCAAAATATATGGTACGGAATGGAATAGAAACAATAGAAAGATCGTATCTCCTGATGGGAAGATTACTATTCAAATAGGTGGAAAGATAGATCGTCTTGACATCGTAGACGATGGGACTACCTCCAAGCCGATGTTAAGAATCGTGGATTACAAGACAAAAGCCGGTAATAAAGAGGAAAAAGCTTCTTCGGTAGAAGACTTATTTATGCATAATAAGGTTCATCCGAGTTATATTTTCCAGACATTTCTTTATTGTGCGGTGATGATCGATTATTTGCGTGGACAAGGTTTGGCGGACCATTATCAGGTGTCTCCCAATCTATTCTATGTGGCTAAGTCATCGCCCGATGATTATTCTCCGGTAATCAAACTGGGAAAAGATGAAGTGAAAGATTTTTCAATTTATGAGAATGAATTTATAGAAAGACTAAGCGAACTGCTTCAAGAAATATTTGACCCTGCTATTCCTTTTGAACCGACATCACAAGAGGAAACATGTATGTGGTGCGATTTTAAAAATTTATGTAACATAAAAGGTTGATTTTAATGGAAGGAAAAGAACTAGATAAAATTCATTTTTTCGAGAAATCGATAAAAGAGATTGTTTTGCCTGAAAAGTTTACGTATCCGTTTTATTATATTCCACATCCGCTTTGCAAGATAGCGGCGTCTGAAGTCCAGCGATATGTTGATAGTAGAGAAGACTGGAAAGATGAATTACAAAATGGAAAAATGTTTGGCGTATTGGTAGTTCGAACTGAAAACGGATCATTGGGGTATCTAGCAGCTTTCTCGGGAAATTTGGCGAACACAGCTCATCATGATTTTTTTGTTCCTCCGGTTTATGATTTGGAAGTATGCGATAAAGAATATAAGGAAATAGATGCAATGATAGTTTCCATAAGTAAGAATTTGGATTCTTTGATGAACAGTTCCGAATATTTAGCTTTAAAAGAAAAAGTAAAGTTTGAGTCGGAAAATATGAACAAAATATTGTTTGATGCTCGCGAGGAAATGAAAGAGGCAAAAACAAGGCGTGATGTTTTGCGTAAAACGAAGCTCACAGATGAAGAACGGAAAAGATTGATACAGGAAAGTCAGTTTCAGAAGGCTGAGTATAAAAGATTACAGGTGCGGCTTCAAAAAGATTTTTATGAAATAAGACAGGCACTTGATGATAAGGATATTTTGATAGCAGAAGCTAAATCTGTGCGAAAAGTTTGTTCTATGTATTTGCAAACTAATATATTTCAAAAATATATTTTTTTGAATGCAAAAGGCGAGTCTAAAAAGCTTGTAGATATATTTAAAAATGAATCGTTATTTGTACCTCCTTCCGGAGCCGGAGAATGTGCCGCACCCAGGTTATTGCAATATGCTTTTTTGAATCATTTACAACCTATGGCAATGGCTGAATTTTGGTGGGGAGGTCCCTCGAAAAAAGAAATCAGAATTCCGGGGTGTTATTATCCTGCCTGCCAAGGTAAATGCGGACCGATATTGCGATGGATGTTACAAGGGCTTGATGTAGAGGATAATTTGCTAGATAGAAGAAGCGGTGGTGAAGTACAGGTTATCTATGAGGATGAATGGATGATGGCGGTGAATAAGCCAGAGGGCTTGTTGTCTATACCGGGAAAATCTCAGACAGATTCCGTAAGTTCTCAAATTTTGAAGATACGTCCGGATGTCACTGGGCCTTTAATTGTTCACAGACTTGATATGGCGGCATCCGGATTAATGTTGATTGCTAAGAATAAAGAGGTGCATAAACTCTTACAGGAAATGTTTCTTAGAAGAAAAATAAAAAAAACGTATATCGCATTGCTGAACGGAGTCGTCGATTCGACCGAGGGTGAAATTAATTTACCTATGTGTCCGGATTATTTGAATCGTCCTCGTCAGATAGTGAGTAAGGAATATGGGAAAGATGCCATTACACATTATAAAGTACTTGAAATTAATAATTTTCAAACTCGTGTAGAGCTATCCCCTTATACAGGACGTACTCATCAATTACGTGTACATTCGGCATGTAAAGATGGCTTGAATGCTCCGATTCTGGGTGATAATTTGTATGGTGACATGAGAAGATCCCGGCTTTATTTACATGCACAATCTTTGGACTTTATTCATCCTATGACAGGAGAACCTATTCATTTGAAAATTCAGGCGGATTTTTAGTCTTCAAAGACACGACGGCGTGCCATCATACAGGCACCAATGACACCAGCCTTTTCTTTCAATTTGGATTCTAAAACTACGGTATCTCTGTT
>CAZKSK010000079.1:0-9162 GCA_964555225.1 uncultured Bacteroides sp. | reverse complement strand
GTAAGGTAGCTTTCAGCAAGTTTTTTCTTATTAGCCAATGAAACCACTTGCCAATAGGTTTGATCTGTATTCAGTATAACATCTTGCATACTTCCTTTTTGCTGAGATTTAGCTAGATTTTCTGCGAAATGAGTAATTTTATTGTAAGCAACAATCTTTTCTCCCATGTAAATCGGTTGAGTCAATGTGAGAGCTCCTCCATAGACGTTACGTGTATCGGTCCGAAATGCATCTACTATTGATTGACCAAAGCTGTTTATTGAAGAAGAAAGGTCAATAGAAGCCAAAGGAGCTAATATAGATTGTAGATCCGGATCTACGGTAATTAATTGTTTCAATGCTCCTTGGAATCCTGTTTGCATAGTTGTTCCAGCTTCTGAGAGAGCTTCCTTTTGATCTTTATTCAGAAGAGATAATTCTTTTTCGTTATGTATATAAGTACCTTCTGCAGTAAAATTTGGCAAAAAATTTGTGAAAGCGGCTTTCTTTTCATAATAAGCCGAAGTAACCTTTTCTTGAGCTATTTTCAAATCCTTGTTGTTTCGTAAAGCCATAGCTCGACAACTGTCCAAAGTTAGTACTGTTTGAGCCTGCATGCCAAATATCGTCCCTCCAACACAGAACAGCTCGCATATCATTCGTTTGCTTATTCTCATATATTCTTTTGTTATTTCAAAGTAAAAGAACTTGATCCAATCATATTTCCATCAGAGAAAATATAAACATGATAGGTTCCCGCTTGTAGAAATTCTTCCACATCCCAATACACAGTAACAGTAAGTTCTTCACCCGTATACTCAACATATTTCTTAATAGAATAACTAAGTTGTTTATTTTCATAAGGAAATGTTGCGTTCACATTCTTCGTTAAGATATCATTATCCGGTTTAGTTATGCGAATGTAAACAGTACGTTCTCCTGTATTTGCTGTAATATTTTTTACTATTGTAAAGTTGATGGCGATTTTATTTATATCTTTAGCTTTAAATTTAGTTTTTCCTCTTTTATTTTTAGGCGTAATCCCTATATTTGTTACATCTAGTTGTGCTGCTAGAGTAACTTTGGCATTCAGTGATTTTTTTTCTTCACTAAGAGTACTTATTTTTTGAGTAGCTTCGTTATATTGTTGTTTGACTTCCTTATTTTCAGCGGTCAATGCTATATTTGCACGATTTAATGAATCTATTTGAATAATATAACTTCGAAGAACGGCACGGACGGTTCTCAATTCTTTTTTTAGCCGCATAATTTCAGCTGCATCTGTTGTTTTCACTTGACGTAACTCTTCCAACAATCTCTGGGTTTTAATCTTCTCACTTTCTAGCTTTTGCTGAATAGAGTCATTGTTTATTCTAACTTGTAGCTCATCGTATTGTACAGCAAAATTGGAGTATTCATTCTCCATCTCTTCCTTTTCAATTTTAAAGAGCTGTGCCATATCTTTATTTTCTTTTTTTTGTTTCTTTAATTCCAACCCGAGTAAAATGAGGCTTGCAATGATAATAACACTTAATACACTAATAATGATAGTGAACTTCTTTTTATTCATTTTAAATTGACATCTATTTGGTTAATACAAGTAACTAAAATTATGTTGCAAAAGTAATGCTTTTTAATAGAAAATTCGTAAATATTTTCCTATTTTTTTGTTCTAATTTGCTTCTTATCAACTATTTTTATGTTTTTTTACTCATGGATAAATATCAAGTTATTTTTAATCGGAGAAGCTTTATTTTCAGATATTTTGAAGAAAAGTCTATTTAAATTAAAGGTTTAACATTTTTGGTCTGTTAGTCATATTTTAAGTTCAAATATAACAATGCTATTAAAATAATTTATATAAGTTGTTTTTGACACTTGTCGTGTTTTGTGAAATTTCCTAAAAGAAAATATTTAGGATGGAATCTTATCAAAAAAGACGCAAGAATATGATGAAAATAATATGTAAGAATTATTTTAGAAATGCAAAATACACAGCCATAACCAGACAGATAAATGCTACAAAATGGTTCCAATGAAGTGATTCTCCTTTAAATAATACAGTTGCAAAAATGGTAAAAATAGTCAGTGTAATAACTTCTTGAATAACCTTTAACTGTATAAGATTAAAAGGACCTCCATTCTCATGAAATCCGATACGATTGGCCGGTACTTGGAAACAGTATTCTGCAAAAGCAATGCTCCATGAGAAGATAATGACCAGCCAGAGTGGCCAGTTTGAAATGATTTTCATTTCTTGTAATTTCAAATGTCCGTACCACGCCAATGTCATGAAGATATTGGATACTATAAGTAATAAGATTGTATAAAGCCCTTTCATCGTTGTGACTTTTTCATAGATTGCAATATTAGTTCCCAATTGTCGCAGAAATTTTGCATGGAATGAAATAATAAATTTGCACCTTTTTCAAGAAGAAGTTTATCAGGAAGTGGTCCGGTATTTACTGCAATCGTAAAAACACCTGCTGCTACTCCAGCTTCTATTCCCAATGGAGCATTTTCTATAACTATGGTTTCTTGTGCTTTTAATTTTCCTTTTTTTAATCCCATTAAATAAGGCTCCGGATTGGGCTTTCCATATTTCACATCAAAAGCTGTTACCATTAAATCTTCCTTAAATACATTAGGAAAGCTTTTGTTTAGTCTTTCCAGTAAAGTAATTTGTCCGGAACCCGTGATTACCATAGGAAAAAGTCCGTCAGTTTTAATTTTTTGTAGAACTTCCCAAGCACCGGGCATTCGTTCTGCTTTAGGACATTTGTTGAATTCTTCAGTTTTTGTTTTATAAATGTTTTTCTTTTCTTCTTTTGTCGCTTTACGTCCTAATTGTCTTTGACAAACAATATCTATAGTAGATGTCCCAGTTCTTCCTTCGTGTTCATAGGCTTCTTCATAAGGTAAATCCATACCATATTTTTTCATTGCCTGATTCCATGAATATGCATGGTTTTTCATGGAATCGAATAAAATACCGTCCATGTCAAACATGACAGCTTTTAAATTCATGTGTTCGTATCCCTGTTTTTGTAAATAATTTTTTATTTCTTTTTCAAACATATTTAATTAAAAATTAAATCCTACGCCCAAATAAAAACCAAGTTTTTTAGTTTCATTAGACCAACTAAATGTTGCAGATATCGGACCTATAAAAGTATCGTATGCATATGTAGCACCGATACCGAAAATAGGATTTGCTATAGAAAGATTATAGAATCTTTCTCCGAATATACCCACATTTCCGCTTAGGGACAAATATTGATTATCGCTTAATCTTTGTCTTATCTTTAATCCTCCAATCAAAGCTTTATTTTCAGCATAACTGATATTATTTATTCCAATAAAAGGCATTTGTTGAGAATAATAACGGCCAAAATATTCGCCGCCGATAAAGTTTCTAATGGATAATGGTGCATCTATAGCCAATACGGCTCGTCCGTATATAGATGGTTGCAAAGCTAATTTATTTCCAAACATAAAGACAGAAGTCCAGTTTGCACTAAGAACAGAAATAGCATTCATATCTTTATATTTAATAAAATCATCTGTATAGAGAGAATAATTAACATTCCATCTCATTCCTTTAGTAGGGAAACTTCGTTTGTCTAGATTGGAATATAATAAATGACCATAATAAGAAATAAGAGAAGTTCCACTTTTTTCAATCGGAATCTCTTTTAGGTTTTGTGGCATTAAAAAATCGCTATAATGGAAAAATTCGCACCTCGCTCCAATTTCTATACGGAGTTTTCGCCAATTACTGAGTAAAGTTCCTTCAAACATATGTCTACTATAGGAATAATTCACTATCTTATTTCCCTTTTGATCTATGTCCAGGTCATTATAATCAAATTGATAACCTAATTTGAAATCACTGTTATTTTTAAACAAATGAAGCATATAGTCCATTCTTGTCATTACATAATTGCCAAGTCTAACAGTTAAATCAATTTGTTTTGTTTTATTTCGGTTTATATTAATATAAGTATTGAACAGGAGTGATGCTAAGGTTTCATTATCGAAACGGATACCCAAGCTAAGGGAATTATCAGGTTTGCTTCCTGAATATATTTCTTTTATAATTTCAGTTTTATTGGACTTTGGGAGATGATAAGCTTTCTTTTCTGGTATTACATCATAAGCTGTGAGTCCTATTTTTTCTTTTAATAATTTTAATTCATTCCATTTTTGGTATGCAGCAAATTCACCACGTTTCATTAGGGTATCAATTGCTGCTGTGTTAAAACTTGCAGCTGAATATCCGTCAGTATTGACTTTGATATGTACATCACTATTTTTGACATTTTCTTCATATTTGTTTGCACAAAAAATATTAACTATCTGACCAATTACTCCACTTAAGCTATTTATTTCATTTGCATTGGACAGGGTGTCCGTAACGTCAACTCCAATAATAATATCTGCACCCATTTTTTTTGCTACATCTACTGGATAGTTATCACTTAAGCCACCGTCTACCAATACCATATTATTCCATTTTACGGGATTGAACACTCCTGGGATAGACATACTGGAACGCATTGCCAAAGAGAGTCTCCCGCTATGAAATACATATTCCTTTCCTTTTGAAATATCATAGGCAACGCAGGCAAAGGGTATAGGAAGTTTATTAAAATCAATAGAGTCATGGTATTCTCCGGTTAGTTTGGAAAAGAGACTAGCAATATTTCTTCCTTGAATAACTCCACCTCCTGTTAATAAATCGGTTGGGCTTTTGTGGAAGGGTACTGTAAGTACATACTGTCCGGATTTTTCTCGTTTGTTCAGAGATTCATTTTCATTACTGGAAGCGTCTGTAAATAGAAATTTCCAGTCTTGACAACGGACGAGGCTGTCTATCTGAGTCGTTGTATAGCCTATTGAATAAAGTGCACCAATAAGACTCCCCATACTTGTGCCTACCACATAGTCAATGGGAATACCTGCTTCTTCAATAACTTTTAGGGCACTAATATGTGCTACTCCTTTTGCACCACCTCCGCTAAGAACAACAGCTACTTTTTTGCGGTTTTTAGTCGGATTTTGTGCAATTAGGGTCAATTGAAAAAGCAGACAGAAAAGTCCTATTAATAACACTACTTTTCTCATTGTGCCTTCAATTAGCTTGAGATTTTAAATGCAGGAGGTCGATAAAAACAACTTCCTGCATATCAAAAATTAATATTTTATTTATTAATCAAAGTCTAGCTTGTATAGCTTTAGACTCCGCTTCATACCCTGGTTTATTAAGAAGGGCAAACATGTTCTTTTTATATGCTTCCACGCCTGGTTGGTTAAACGGATTTACACCAAGAACGTAACCGCTTATGCCGCAGGCTTTTTCAAAGAAGTAGATGATTTGTCCTAAGTAATATTCGTTCAATTCGGGAACGGAGAGACGAATATTTGGTACACCGCCATCAACATGAGCTAATTGTGTTCCTAGTTCAGCCATTTTATTAACATTGTCAATTCTTTTTCCTGAAAGGAAATTTAACCCGTCTAAATTTTCATTGTCCATAGGAACTTTTAAATCATGATCAGGCTTTTCTATGGAAAGAACAGTTTCAAATATTGTACGTTCGCCTTCTTGAATCCATTGACCCATTGAATGAAGATCAGTAGAAAAATCTACAGCCGCAGGAAATATTCCTTTCGAATCTTTTCCTTCAGACTCACCGTATAATTGTTTCCACCATTCCATAACATAATGTAATTTAGGCTGAAAATTTACCAGTATCTCAATTTTTTTCCCTTTTTCTTGATAAAGAGCGTTACGGGTAGCTGCGTAAATAGCAGAAGGATTCTCACTAAATGGGATTTTTATATCTGTTAAAAATTCCATGTCTTTTGCCCCTTCAACTAATTTTTTGATGTCGAATCCGGCTGTAGCTATAGGAAGTAATCCTACAGGAGTTAAAACAGAGAAACGACCACCTACATTATCTGGAATAATAAAAGACTTATATCCTTCTTTATCAGCAGTTATTCTGGCTGCACCCTTTTTTGCGTCTGTGATAGCAACAATCACTTTTTTAGCCATATCTTTTCCACGCTGATCTTCACATTGTTTTTTCAGCAAACGGAAAGCTAAGGCCGTTTCTGTTGTTGTTCCTGATTTGGATATATTAATAACGCCAAATTTTTTGTTCTTTAGAAATTCTGTTAATTCCGTCAGATAGTCTTCGCTAATGTTATTTCCAGCATAAATAATGATTGGATTTTTCCCATCGTTTATCAACCATTGGAAACTATTGGACAAAGCTTCGATGATTGCTCTAGCACCTAAATAGCTACCGCCGATACCGGCAACTATTACAACTTCACAATTTTCGCGAAGGATTTTTGCCGTTGTTTCTATATCTGTCAAATGCTCATTTGTAATAGAAGATGGTAAATGTAACCAGCCTAAAAAATCATTACCCAAACCTGTTCCGTCTTCAAGTGTTTCCATTGCTTTTTTTACTTTAGGTTCGTAAGTCGCAATTTTTTCTTTTGAAATAAAAGAATACACTTTTTCAATGTTCAAACTAATATTTTTCATGTTTTTATCTTAATGAATCTGTTAAAAGTTTAATTTCAATTGTCGGAGATATGCGTTCATAGAGAATGTTGTAAATAGCATCCAATATTGGCATATTGACATGAAAGTGTTTATTTAATTCTTTGATACATTTTGTTCCGTAATATCCTTCAGCAATCATTTCCATTTCTATTTGTGCGCTTTTTACGGAATAACCTTTTCCTATCATGGTTCCAAAAACTCTATTACGGCTGAAGTTAGAATATCCGGTTACTAGTAAATCACCTAAATATACAGAATCTTTTACATTACGAGGAATGGGATGGACTGTATCTAGAAAACGTTTCATTTCTTGGACGGAATTTGACATTAGAACCGCTTGGAAATTATCTCCGTATTTCAAACCGCTACAAATACCCGCAGCTATGGCATAAACATTTTTTAAAACCGATCCGAATTCAATTCCATCAACATCATCACTAACAGAAGTTTTGATGTATTGATTAGCTAATCTTTGAGCAAAGATTTTTGCATTTTCAATATTTTTACATCCAATGGTCAAATAAGAAAGACGTTCCAAAGCAACTTCTTCAGCATGACATGGACCCGCCAATACAGCTATTTGAGCCTGAGGTACATCATATTCTTTATGGAAATATTCAGAAATAATCATATTGTCGTCAGGCACGATTCCTTTAATTGCTGTTACAATGAATTTGTCTTTAAGTTTCATTTTAAGTCTTTTCAAATGAATCTTAAGATAAGGCGACGGCGTAACAAAAATTAATGTGTTCGATTCGCTTACTATTTTGTTGATATCAGAAGAAAAATCAATACGCTTAGTGTCGAAACGTACACTTGTCAAATAGGCAGGGTTATGACCTAATCGCTTAAAATCTTCAATTCGGTCTTCTCTCCTCATGTACCAACTTATTGATTCTTCACGTGCCAATACTATTTTTGCGATGGCAGTTGCCCAACTTCCACCACCCATAATAGCTATTTTACCTTCGGGAGTAATCATATCGTTAGATTTTACTTATCCATTCGGCAACGGTATTTACAGAAGGATTTGTAAGTTCTAATTTGAATTTCTTATTTACACCGCATATTTCCATCTGTAATTTTTGTGGATTTACGTCCTTCATGTCAGAAACTAAATTGTAACCGGCTTTCTGTATTAATGGAATCCATTCTTCAGGAATACCTAATTCGATATATTTGGAATTATCGTCTTTTACAGTTTTCTTTTCTGGACGCATTTGCGGGAAAAACAAGACTTCTTGAATGGTTGATTGTCCTGTCATTAGCATAACTAAACGATCCATTCCTATACCCATGCCCGAAGTAGGAGGCATGCCATATTGGAGTGCACGTATAAAGTCTTGATCAATAAACATAGCTTCATCATCACCTTTTTCACTCAAACGAAGCTGATCCTGAAAACGTTCTTCTTGATCTATCGGATCATTTAATTCGGAATAAGCGTTACAAAGTTCCTTTCCATTTATCATCAGTTCGAAGCGTTCCGTTAGATTCGGATTATTACGGTGACGCTTCGTTAAAGGAGACATTTCAATAGGATAATCAGTAATAAAAGTGGGCTGAATATATTTCCCTTCACAGAATTCTCCGAATATTTCATCAATAAGTTTACCTTTTCCCATTGTGTCGTCTATATCCATGTTGAGTTTTTTACAGATATCTCGAATCTGGTCCTCGTTCATATCAGAGATATCATATCCAGTGAATTCCTTAATAGAATCAAGCATCGTTACTCGCTTGTAAGGAGATTTAAAATTAATGACATTATCGCCTATTTTTATTTCGTATGTTCCATTTACATCCATACAAATTTTTTCAATCATTTTTTCAGTAAAAGTCATCATCCAATTGTAATCTTTGTAGGATACATAAATTTCCATACAAGTAAATTCTGGATTATGAGTGCGATCCATCCCTTCGTTGCGAAAGTTCTTTCCAATTTCATAAACGCCTTCGAACCCTCCTACAATTAATCTTTTTAGATATAGTTCACTAGCAATTCTAAGATAAAGAGGAATATCAAGTGCATTGTGATGAGTGATGAACGGACGTGCTGTTGCGCCACCTGGAATTGCTTGTAGAGTGGGAGTCTCAACTTCAATATATCCTTTCCCATTGAAGTATTCACGCATGGAATTATAAACTTTAGTTCGTTTTAAAAAGATATCCTTAACTCCTTCGTTAACAGCTAAATCAACATAACGTTGACGATATCTGAGTTCGGGATCTTCAAACTTATCATAAGCTATACCATCTTTATATTTTACAATAGGCAGCGGCTTAATACTTTTTGACAATACAGTAAGTTTTTGAGCGTGAATGCTTATTTCACCCATTTGAGTTTTGAAGACAAACCCTTCTATGCCTATAAAATCTCCTAGGTCTAATAAACGTTTAAATACAGTTGTATATAAATCTTTATTTTCGTTCGGACAAATATCGTCTCGTGTGATATAAACTTGGATTCTTCCTTTTGAGTCTTGTAATTCGATAAATGATGCTTTTCCCATAATGCGACGGCTCATCAATCTTCCTGCTACAGAAACTTGGCGAGGTTCTGTGTTTTCTTTGAATTCCGCTTTAATGTCTGTAGAATA
>CAZKSK010000078.1:0-9189 GCA_964555225.1 uncultured Bacteroides sp. | reverse complement strand
GATGATGTTTTTGTTAATCTTTTCTTGAATAACACAACTAGTTTGAATGTTAAAGGGAAAAAAGTTACTTTGACACAAACAACAGAATATCCTTGGAAAGGTGATATTTCTTTGAAAATAGAAAAAGGAAATCAACATTTTAATATGAGAATACGTATTCCTGGATGGGTTCGTAATCAAGTAGTCCCAAGTGATTTGTATCGATATGTTGATAAGAAGCAATTAAACTATGTGATTACAGTAAATGGTGAAAAACAAGAGTCGGAAATTAAAAATGGTTTTTTTGACATCAATCGAAACTGGAAAAAAGGTGATGTGATTCATATTCATTTTGATATGAAGCCTAGGTTAGTAAAAGCTATTGATAAAGTTTGCTCAGATAAGGGACGTGTTTCTGTAGAATGTGGCCCTCTTGTATATTGTGCTGAATGGCCTGATAATACTAATGATGTGAGAAGTTGCTTGTTGCAGAAATCTCCAAACCTCGAGTTGGTTTATAAACCTGATTTGTTAGGTGGAATAAACGTTATCTCTACGACTTCGGCTCAGAGTTTGAAATATGAATCGGATGGGACACTTTCCGTGAAACCTATGAAGTTGACGCTTATTCCTTATTATGCATGGGATCATCGAGGGGCAAAAGGGTCCATGACAGTATGGCTGGCTGATGATGTATCTGCGGTTCAACCTGAATGCAGTAAATAGGGTTGTAAAAGATTAAATATTTACGTATATTTTAAAGAGCTATCTTTACCTGATAACATTGGTGAAGATAGCTTTTTTATTCTAGTTAAATTCTATAAAAAATGCTTATAATATTTATTTATTTTTGCATTAACTTATTGTTCTTTTTTTAATATTATATCTTTGCATGATAACCTTATAAATTCTTTAGCCTTATGAAAAATAAAAAACTTATTTTCTCTATTTTTATCTTAATTACATTTTCGGTCTTTTCAACAGTAAAAGCACAAAACTTGCGTCAAAGAATTTCTTTAGATGAAAACTGGAAATTTTGTTTAGGAAATGCTCTTGATCCCCAGAAAAATTTTAAGTATGGAGAGCAAAGTGTTGCAGATTTTAAAATGTCTGATGATTATAAGCGATTTCAAGAATATTCGCAAGTGTTTAATTCAGATTTTGACGATTCAAAATGGCAGAGTATAAATCTGCCTCATGATTGGGCCGTCGGTTTGCCTTTTGCCGATAGTGACGATCATTATTATGCTAACCATGGTTTTAAACCGGTGGGACATGCTTTTCCTCAGAATAGTATAGGTTGGTACCGTAAGAAAATAATTATTCCTCAATCCGATTCTATTTGTCGATTTTCTTTAGTCTTTGATGGCGTGTATAGAAATAGTCGGGTTTATGTGAATGGCAATTATGTTGGAGGTTGTGAAAGCGGTTATAACAGTTTCAATTTGGATATTTCAGATTATTTATATTTTGGAAAGGAGAATCAGATAGCTGTTATGGCTGATGCTACAAAATATGAAGGATGGTGGTATGAAGGTGCAGGAATTTATCGTCATGTATGGCTTGTTCGAACATCTCCAGTCCATATTCCGGTTAATGGAATGTTTGTTCATGCCCAATTAAAAGGAAAAATGGCTAATCTTATTGTAGAAACAACGATAGATAATCCAACACTCACGAGGCCGAATTATTTTGTAGAATCTTATCTTGTTGATGCCTTGGGTAAACGAGTCTCTGAAAGGAGTTCTGTATCTGGTATACTTGCTTTAGGCAATAATGTAGTGCAATCTGAAATGAAAATCGATAATCCCCGTTTGTGGTCGCCTGATGATCCATATTTGTATAAGATTGTTACTGAAGTTAAAACGAATGGAGTCTCGGCGGATAGTATGAAAGTACGTTTTGGTTTTCGGAAAATAGAGGCTAAACCTAATGGCCTTTTTATTAATGATAAATATATAAAGATTAAAGGCTTTTGTAATCATCAAGATCATGCAGGTGTAGGTACAGCTGTTCCTGATAAAGTTCGTCTTTATCGTTTGCAGTTATTAAAAGAAATGGGTTGTAATGCGATTAGAATTCATCATTCTCTGGCTCCTGAAATATTAGATTATTGTGATAGCTTGGGAATTTTGGTATTGAGTGAAACCAGACAGTTTGGTTCCAATGCTTTGGCTATGAAAGAATTTGAAAATCAATTGATACGCGATAGGAATCATCCTTGTGTTTTCATGTGGTGTTTAGGTAATGAGCAGAATTATACTCAAAATACCGATATAGGACGACGTATTGCTTTAACGATGATGTCAAAACAGAATGAATTGGATCCGACTCGTACTATAACATATGGTGGTAATAATGGTGGAAAGAAGAGGGTTGGAATTAATAGTGTGATACCTGTAAGGGGCTTTAATTATTACATAGACGAAAGTATTCAGTATAAAAAAAATAATCCTCAACAGCCGATTTTGGCAACAGAAGCATCTTCTTCTTTAGCTACCCGCGGAGTATATTTTCCAATAAAAGGTGATGGTTATAGACCTGATTATGATCGGGAAAATGAACCTTGGTGGAAGATCGCTGCTGAGAATGATTGGTTTATGGGTGGATTCTCATGGACCGGATTTGACTATCGGGGAGAGAATCAGTATCCGGCTGTTATATGTAATTTTGGAATTATGGATTTGTGCGGTTTCCCTAAAAATGCGTATTATTATTATAAAAGTTGGTGGACAGATAGGGATGTTCTTCATATTTTCCCTCATTGGAATTGGAAAGGTAAAGAAGGACAAAATATTCCGGTATGGTGTTATAGTAACGCCGATAATGTAGAACTTTTCTTGAATGGAAAAAGTTTGGGAAAGAAAGAGATGCCACGTAACGGACATATAGAATGGATGGTAAAATATACGCCAGGAACATTGAAGGCTGTGGCTTATAAACGAGGGAGAAGGTTAGTGAAAGAAATATCCACCACGGGTAAGCCTTATAAAATTGTAGCACAGATTAATAATCCATCTCTTTTAGCAAATGGGAAGGATAATGCAATTATTAATTTTAGTGTAGTTGATAAGAGAGGTCGTGAAGTCCCTGATGCAATGAATAAACTGGACTTTGTTGTTATTGGTGATGCCAAGATCCTTGGTGTTGGAAATGGAAATCCAAGTAGTAGGGAGAAAGAATTTATTGATGGGAAGACTTGTAGCCGTAAGCTTTTCAATGGAAAATGTCAGGTCATTTTGCAAAGTGGAAAGACTAAAGGTAAAATTATACTTAGAGTGAGTAGTGTTGACTTAAAAATATTGGAAATACCTTTGCTTATGAATTAGATTCCCTTTCTGGAAGAAAAAATCCTTTATATATGTCGAAGAAATGTATCAAGGAGGAAATTGATCCTTTAAGATTTCACGTGCGGTTTTCCAATCTGATTCTTTGATCATTACAATAACCATTTGTGCAGGTGTGACTATTGGGGCATAACCTGCACGATGGCTGTTATTAAGAAAACAAAAAATACCAGAATCCTTAAGTATGGATTCTATTAATTGACATTCCCATAAATCACCTCTGTATAATTCTATTATTTTCTCGTTTTCCATTTTATTAATATAATTATTTACAAGAATAACAAAAAATATCAGATTTTCAAACGAAAATCTTATTCATTTTATTGATTTAACGGACAGCAATAAAGTAAGCTTACAAGAAATCCTATTAAAATATTTCCCTTTAGAATTAATTAACAATATTGTAATTGCCATTAAAACAGGATATTAAGTAAGTATTCCTTTCTTATGCTAATTATTTTCCTATGGAAATTTGTTTTATTGGAAATCAGTCCATATATTTGCAATGTTTCCATTAGACATATATTCTAATAGAAACATTAATTCATTTAAATAAGGTTTAAAATAGAATAAGTAATAACAGATTTAATGAACACAACAAATATTTATGGAAAATATGAAAGTATTTCAATTTAAGAAAGACAAATCCTGGGGAATAGGAAGAAAGGTAAAACTAATTGCCGTAGCAGGAGTTTCAGCTTTAACGATACCTTTAGCTGCACAACAGACCAAATATGTATCTCTTGAAAATGCTTTGAATATAGCAATTTCTAATAATGCAAATATTTATATAGCGGAGATGGATCGAAAAGTGTCAAATGCAGATTATCATCAGACAGACGCTGTTTTTTTACCTCAAGTGTCTGTGGGGTATACTGCAATGGCAACTACAAATCCTTTGAACGCATTTGGTTTTCTTTTGCAACATAAAGTTGTAACTTCTCAGGATTTTGATCCTTCAAAATTGAATGATCCGGGGGTGTCTCAGGATTATGCGGCTAGTGTAGATGTGAAGATGCCATTAGTGAATATGGATATGATTTATGCTCGTAAAGGAGCTAAATTACAGGATGATATGTATAAACATAAACTTCAATATACAAAAGATTATATACAATTTGAAGTCGAGAAAGCATATACTCAGTTGCAATTTGCATATAAACAAAAAGCAGTTCTTGAATTGACTATGGATGCGGTGCAACAAATTTACCGGTCAGTGAAAGGTTTCTATGAGCAGGGATTAGTGCAAAAATCAGATTTGTTGAGTGCACAAGTTCAGGTAAATACAATGGAAAGTGTTTTGACTAAATCTAAAAGTAATATTGAAAATGCTTCAGATGGATTGAAATTACTCATGGGGGAGAAAGATTTGGATGGGGTTGCAATACTAACAGATTCTTTGGAAAGAAAACAGATGAATTTTGGCAATTCCGGTTTTTCTTTGTTACGCTCGGATCTGATGGCTATGCAAAAGGCTCTTGATGCTTCTGATATGATGGTTAAGTCTTCTGCCATGAGATTCTTGCCTAAAATAAATGCTTTCGGTACTTATCAATTCAATGATCCTCAGATATTTCGTTTTAAGTCTAATTCTTATTTAGCAGGTATTAGTTTAAGCTGGACATTATTTTCAGGAAATCAAAACCGTAGTAAATTACGCTCGGCTATTTTTCAGCGTGACAGAATGAAGAAGGAAATGGAGCTCTATGTAGATAAGAGTAAGATAGAAGTAGACAAGACAACGCGTGACTTGATGGATGCAGAAGTAGAGATGAAAAAGCAGGAGACTAGTGTAGAACAGGCGGCAGAGGCTTTTCGTATTTTGTCGGACCGTTTTAAAGAGGGGCTCACGAATACGACTGATTTATTAACGGCACAAACTCGATTATTACAACATCGACTTTCTCTGGCACAGGCTGTAATGTCTTATAATATAACTCAGTCTTATCAGAAATTACTTACAACGATTAAATAAACAATAAAGATATGAAAACAATGAACCGAATTTTGTTAGGTGCAGCAGTCGTTATGTTTAGTGTATCCTGCACGTCCAATTCAGGAAAACCTGTTGAAGATACAAGTGTAAAAGTAGATGTTTATTCTCCTGTGAAGTTAAGCGAAGATGGCATTTTTGTCAGTGGAGTCGTATCTGCCAAGCAAACGGCAATGATTAGCACACGGTATATGGGATTTGTAGACAAGGTTTATGTGAAACAAGGCGATAAGGTAAGTAAAGGACAATTACTTGTATCTATCAATAGCGATGATTTGAGGGCAAAAAAGCTTCAGGCGGAAGCTATGGTCAGCGAAGCTGAAGCAGCAGCGGGAAATGCACAAAAAGATTATGAACGTTATAAAATTTTGCACGAGAAAAAAAGTGTATCCGATAAAGAATTTGAAAATATGGAGCTAAATTACACGTCCATGAATGCCAAACTTAAAATGGCCCGTCAAGGATTATTAGAAGTGAAGTCAATGCTTGCTTATATGAATATTAGGGCTCCCTTTTCAGGTGTAGTGACTCAGAAAATGATAGATGAAGGAAGTACAGCTAGCCCTGGGATGCCTTTAATGTCTATAGAACAGTCTGGTAATATGGATGTAAGGAGTTCTATTCCGGAAACATATATTAAATATATTAAAGTGGGTGATCCTGTAAAGATTGATATAAAATCAACAAATATTAAGATAAATGGAGTGGTGAGTGAGTTGAGTCCTTCAGCTGCCGATACAGGAGGACAGTATGAGATGAAAATAGCGATTAATGCCCATGATAAAGAATCTTTGAGGGCCGGCATGTATGCTGGGATATATATTTCGGGTACAGGGGAAAAAGTGATGGAATCTAAAATTCTGATAGAAAAATCTTCTCTTGTTTTACGTGATCAATTGACTGGTGTTTATGTTGCAGGTAAAGATAATGATGCTCTTCTTCGCTGGATAAGATTAGGAAAAGATTTTGGAAATCAAGTTGAGGTATTATCTGGAATAAATGTAGATGAAAAGATCATTAGGAATCCTTCTGATGCTTTATATAATGGAAAGAAAATAATTATTTCTAATAAATAAGAATATGGAACAGGGTATATCAGGAAGAATAGCAAAGGCTTTCATAACATCAAAACTGAGTATTTTGCTTATGATTGCATTCTTGCTTTTGGGTGTATTCAGCATTTTTTTCATTCCTAGGGAGGAAGAACCCCAGATTGAAGTTCCAATGGCTGATATTATGGTTGGCTATCCGGGAGCTTCTCCTGAGGAAGTGGAATCTGGAGTTGCCCGGCCTATTGAAAAAATAGTGTCAAACATTAAAGGAGTGGAGGATGTTTATTCTAAATCAATGGATGGAATGACTATGCTCACTGTGCAGTTTCATGTTGGTGAGAATGTTGAAACATCATTGGTAAATCTATATAATGAGTTGATGAAAAATATGGATCGGATGCCACAGGGAGTAACAATGCCTTTGGTAAAATCAAGGTCCATTGATGATGTTCCGGTTTTGTCTTTTACCTTTTGGAGTGATAAAATCAGTGGATATCAGATTCGTCAGTTATCAGAAGTTGTTGCGAATGAAATAAAAAAAGTTCCGGACGTAGCGCAAGTCAATGTCATTGGGGGGCAAAGTCGTCAGGTAAAGGTCGTTCTGGATAAAGATAAAATGGCAGGGAGCAATATTACATTCAATACGGTTGCTCAGTCATTACAATCCAATAATGCGCAGATGCAGAGTGGAAATATGATTTCTAACGATTCTGTATATTCAGTAAAAACAGGGAGTTTCTATTCTAATGCAGATGAAATTAGAAATACGATCGTCGGTGTGAATGAAGGACATCCTGTGTATCTTTATCAAGTAGCAAATGTAGAGGATGGACCTGAAATCCCTAATAATTATGTATCCTTTGGATATGGGGCGGCTAGTCGTGTAGAAAAATCTGCGCATCCGGATAATTATTCTGCTGTGACTATTTCTATCGCAAAGAAAAAGGGCACGGATGCTATGAAATTGGCTGATACGATCATTAAAAAAGTCGATAATCTGAAGAAAAACTTGATAACGTCTGATGTGAATGTCGAGGTTACACGTAATTATGGCCTTACTGCATCACATAAAGTTTCTGAACTTCTGATGCATTTATCTATAGCCATTATTATTGTAACTCTGTTTGTCATGCTTTCAATGGGGTGGAGAGGAGGAATGGTTGTATTCCTGTCAGTACCTATTACTTTTGCATTGACTTTATTTGCTTATTATTTTTTAGGCTATACTCTTAATCGAATCACGCTTTTTGCTTTAGTGTTTGTTACAGGTATAGTGACAGATGATTCTATTATTATAGCCGATAACATGTATAGGCATTTCAAAATGAATAAATTATCTCCGTTAAAAGCGGCTTTATTTGCTATCAATGAGGTAGGAAATCCGACTATATTGGCTACTTTGACGGTTATCGCAGCCGTTTTACCGATGGCTTTCGTATCAGGAATGATGGGACCTTATATGAGTCCGATGCCTATTGGTGCTTCTATTGCCATGATTTTTTCTTTGTTATTGGCACTCACATTGACTCCTTATTTCGGTTTTATCTTTTTGCGCCATCAAGGTAAGAGAGCAAAAAAGAAACAAGCTGCTGTAAGTGATAAAGATGAGACAGAAGCAGAAGTAAAACAAACTAAAATATATAAATTATATTCGACTGTTATCACACCATTTTTGCAAAGTAGAAAAAAACGTTGGACTTTTATGATTGGATTGGCTGTGATTTTATTGGCTTCATTTGTCCTTTTCTTTACAAAATCGGTTCCTGTTAAAATGTTGCCTTTCGATAATAAAAATGAGTTTCAGGTAGTAATTGATATGCCTGAAGGAACTACATTGGAACGTACGGATGCGGTTGTTCAAGATTTGGCTGTCTATATTCGAAAGAATAAAATGGTAACTAATTATCAAACTTATGTAGGGCTATCAGCACCTATTAGTTTCAATGGTCTTGTTCGTCATTATGATATGCGTAAAGGTGATAATGTAGCCGATATTCAAGTGAATTTAATTGATAAGAGCGAACGTAGTGAACAAAGTCATGATATTGCTAAATCTATGCGTGCAAATCTACAAAAGATAGGTAAACGTTATGGTGCTAATGTAAAAGTAGTGGAAGTTCCTCCAGGGCCTCCGGTAATGTCTACGATTGTTGCTGAAATTTATGGTCCGAGTCATGATAAACAGATAGAGGTTGCCGGGAAAATAAAGAATATTCTTTCACATACTGATAATGTAGTTGATGTTGATTGGTCGGTAGAAAGCGATCAAAAGGAATATACATTTATGGTGAATAAAGACAAGGCTATGAAACTTGGAATTCCAAGTGCTCAAGTTGTACAGACCATGCATGCTGCTTTATCTGGAATGCAAGTAGGAGTACTTCATTTGCCTTCTGTAGAAAATCAGGTTGGGATTGTTCTTCAGTTGCCTGAACCAGATAAAACTGCTTTAGCCGATGTTATGGATTTAAAGATCGTTAATCCGCAAGGAATCTCTGTACCTTTGGGGGATTTGGTTACTGTCTCCAATAGTGTGAAAGAGAAGAGCATTAATAGGAAGAATCAAAAACGTGTGGTTTATGTATTAGCTGAAGTTGCCGGGAATCTAGAAAGTCCTATTTATCCGATGATGGACGTTTCTAAGAAGCTTTCAAAAATCAAATTGCCTGATGGGTCTTCTATTAAGGAAGAATATAGTAAGCAACCTGATTCGGAGGATCAATTCTCATTAAAATGGGATGGAGAGTGGAAAATCACATATGAAGTATTTAGAGATTTGGGTATAGCCTTTTTATTTGTTCTTATTCTTATATATATA
>CAZKSK010000077.1:0-9249 GCA_964555225.1 uncultured Bacteroides sp. | reverse complement strand
ACAGCCACACGTGTTTCAGGTGTTCTTGCAAGTGCTCGGCAAGGAAACAGGCGGTATCATGGTTACTCATGTGGCCGTTAGGACCGGCTATTCTGTCTTTGAGGTATTGCGGATAGGGTCCTTCCTTCAACATTTCGTCTTCATAGTTCGCTTCCATGATCAAGTAGTCTGCTTTTTCTATGTAATTTTCGGCTGTAGAAGTGATATGCCCTAGGTCTGTCAGGAAGCAAAAAGTCTTGTCGTCACATTTAATGCAGTAACCCACATTGTCCGTTCCGTCATGAGGAACTTCGAAAGCCGTGATGCAGAAGTTCAGAAAAGAAATCGTTTCTTCTTTCTCGATGAATTTGATGTGGTTGGCTGTTAATTTTTCGGTCACGCAATAACTTTTGCGGATACCTTGATGTACCATCTGTGTGGAATAGACGGGAATATTGTATTTCTCACCTAATACTCCCACACATTTTATGTGATCGGCATGATCATGGGTGACAAACACAGCCCGTATCGATTCAAAAGGCAAATTCTTGTCTTTCAAAGTTTTTTTAATAGTACGGATACCGAGTCCTGCATCAATCAGGATGGCATTATTATTACAGCTCAGGTAGTAACAATTTCCACTGCTGCCACTTCCCAAGCATAGGAATTTCAACATTAGTTTTACATATTTTCCGCAAAGGTAATAAAAAGCCTTTTATGTTGATCTTTTTGTCGCCACTTTTTGTATCGGGTTAGAACGGATACCCCACTGCAAAGTGAAAAGCGAAGTCGCGACTGAAGTTGGGATGAAAGATCGGATAACGGTATTTTCCGCTTTCGAATTCCGGATTGACGGCTTTCATACCGCCATCGAAACGAAGGATAAAGTAGTCGAAATTAAAGCGAAGTCCGGCACCGTAGGCCATGGCTATCTGCTTGTAGAACTTGTCCAAGCGCAATTGTCCGCCCGGCTGATCGGCGTAGTTTCTGAGGGTCCAGATATTTCCTGCATCCACAAAAAGCGCTCCTTCCAATTTCCAGAACATGTGTGATCGATATTCGAGATTCATATCGAGTTTGATGTCTCCGCTTTGGTTGATGAAGTCGATATTCGAATCTTTTCCGGCATAGGATCCCGGACCGAGAGTCCTTACACTCCATCCGCGAACACTGTTGGCTCCACCGCTGAAATATCGCTTTTCAAAAGGAAGGATGTTTGAGTTGCCGTATGGATAGGCAACTCCTACTCCAAAGTGTGCTACAATCGAATTTCGCGGGTCTATGACAAAACTCTTGGCATAATCGAAATCGCCTTTTAAATATTGTGCATAAGCAATGTTGGCAACCGTATATCGTCCTTCACTATCTGTTTGTCCATTAAAAAGTTTGGATAATCCGTAAAGCAGATTACCGCCGCTTTCTACATTTAAACGAACGGAATAGGCATTGTTGCCTACACTGGTGGTCGATCCTCCCAATGAATTGTAGGTGTAGGAATATCCCATTCGCATAATGAGCAGGTTTTCGTAATTATATTTCAAAATGGCATTCTGCTTGGTTACCGTATCCAGATATTCTTCCTTGAATTTCTCGGAGATACGAGGCATATACACATAATTGATATCAATGAGATCAATCTTATGTTGTGATTTCTGCTGCCTTTTGTTCCATTTATAGCTCCATCCGGCAGAAGCTACCACTCTGGAAAATTCCGGACGGATTTGTGAATTGAGTTGCAGGCGTACTTCCGAAGTAGCCTTCACATTATTAAGAAAGGATGATTTCAGGAAAGGAAACATGAAGCGCGGGAAATTCAGACTGGCTTCGGCTCCCCATTCTTTATAATCGCTGTTGCTGTACCCTTCCAGTCCGGTGATGGCTTCATATGCGCCGCGCACTTTGAATGAGAATAATTCGGAACCTTTGAAAAGATTCTTATGTTGGTATCCCACGGTTGCTGCCGCACCGAGATCACCGGCTGTGTTTGTTCCCTCCAATTCGGCTGTGAAAGACTGAGGCTTTGCCGGAGTCACCGTAATGAAACAGTCGAGTTTACTGCTGTCGGCCGCTTGTTTTTCATTGAATTTAATATTCGTGTACTTAATGGCATGTAGTCTTCCAAAATCATTATAGGTGCTCTGCACATCGGATTCCTTGTAAAGATTACCGGGTTTCAGATGGTTATTGGCTGCTATGATTTTAATTCGCAGGGGCTTGAAATTCTTATAATAGTATTGAATCTTATTGTATGTCAGTGAGTCGTAAGAGCTCAAATCGGCACCGTTTTCATTTTGCGCACTGTTGTAATCGGTCACAACCTGAACTTTGTCTACACGATATTGCTTGTTCACCCCGATACTGTCTTCTTTGGCATTGAGATTCAAATGCATGGTCAGGTCCACTTGATGTGTATTCCTTACGGTATCCGCCGTAAATGTGATAAATTCCTTGTTTATTTTGTAATATCCGATGTCGAGCAGATAGGAACTTATGTCCTGACGGATCTGGTTCAGTTCATTTACATTGAACACTTTGCCTTCTTCCGACTTTCGATTACTTTCCCATTTTTCCAGAAATCCGGCTATCTTTAAATCGGGAATATCCTTTTTATAACTCTTTATATAATAAGGCTTTCCTGGGTGAAGTTTATAGGTAAGGTTTAACTTCTTTCCTTTGACTTCTCTTTCCAGATCTACGTAGGCTCCCATGTATCCCATGTTTTGCAAAGCTTGTGTCAGGTCATTGCTGCTCTTATCGGCAGATACTTGATTGAAGATGACGGGAGCCTCTCCTATCTTTCTCAGAAACTTGTTGTTCCATCGGGTAGAATCTCTTCCCGAAAGATCATATGTATATAGCGGTACTCGCAGACTACTGAACCATCGGGCATTGGGTATTTGCTGAATGTAACTGTTGAATCCTGAAATATTAGCGTCTTTTTCGTCGGAAGAAATTTTCACTTCATTGAGCAGATATTGTCCGTCAGGTACGAATTTCGTAACGGAACAGGAACTCAATATCGCGATGATAAGGCTCAGTAGTGTGATTTTTTTCTTTATGCTCATGTATGGAAACCGATTCAAAAATAGGTTCACAAAGATAGGGAAAAATAAAAATAAATTGGTAGCTTTGCTCCATATTTTGATAAGATTGGAGAAAATATGCTGAGCAAGAATAAAATTAAATACATTCGTTCTCTGGATTTAAAGAAAATGCGAAACAAAGATCGGGTATTTGTAGCGGAGGGTCCCAAATTGGTTGATGAATTGTTGCCTTCATTCGAATGTTTGTTTCTTGCGGCTACTGAAGATTATTTGAGGGGAAAACTGATCGGTAAGGATACGGATTTTGCAGAGGTCACTCAGGAGGAGTTACAGAGGACCAGTTTCCTGAAAACTCCACAGGAAGTTGTAGCTGTGTTTCGGCAACCCGATTATCCGCTCGATTTGCATCTTCCTGAAACCGAATTGTGCTTGGCGCTCGATGATGTTCAGGATCCCGGTAATTTGGGTACGATTGTTCGCATTGCCGACTGGTTCGGCATAAGGCATATTTTTTGTTCCGCAGGTACGGCGGATATCTATAACCCGAAGACCGTTCAGGCTACGATGGGTGCTATTGCACGTGTAAAACTTCACTACTTGCAATTAACGGATTTATTTACTTCCTTATCTTCTGATGTCAGGGTCTTCGGAACTTTTCTGGACGGGAAAAATATTTATTCCGAGGACTTGTCGGAAACGGGTTTAATTGTGATGGGTAATGAAGGAAACGGCATTAGTCGGGAGGTGGAACGCTTCATTAACCAGCGGTTATATATTCCTAATTATCCTCAGGGAGAAAAAACTTCCGAATCATTGAATGTAGCTGTGGCTACGGCTGTTACCTGTGCAGAATTTCGCAGAAGGTTCATGAAGTGAGCTTTGTCCATTTGTTTTCGGACAATAGAATTCCTTCCCTAAAATCGACTTTCGAGGCGTGCCATGCATATGAAGAATCGGATTCTTTTCTGTTTGCTCTCTCTGCGGTTATTTTTTCAATTGCATCTTCAACCGTTTTTATTTTATCCAATCCTTCGATATGATTGAAAGAGGAAAGAAAGACAGTTCCTCCGATCCATTCGGTCTTTTCGATTTCTTCCGTCAGAGGAAATACTTTTTCCACGAATTCATTGTCGAGAACCACCACCCCGTTGTCTATGGTTTGTTTCGCACTTAAATAAATCCGGTGAACAGCCACACGCCTCATTATCGTTTGCGAATGTATTGTTTCTTGATGATCGGCTTAGAGTCACGTACTTGCGTAGGATTCAATCTTCTTTGCGGCGTAGCAGGTGCAGTACGCAGACTATCATGATGCTGCAAGGTATCTTTCCTGACTGTCGGATGTATCGTCTTTATCTCTTTCGAACTATTGATAAATTTGGTCGAGTCATTCTGGTGATAACGCATCAGGCGGATATTGCTAACCAGCATTTTATTATTGCCCTGATAATAGATGTATCCGTTTATATCCTTAATGGTTTGTACGGAATCGGCAACAATAAAAATTGAATTTTCTCCCAATGTTCGTATTTCTCTTGTTTCAGCTGCTATGGAATCATTGTCATATTTGATTCTGAAAGCCATATAAGCTTGCTGATCGCTATGTAAATAGGTTGGCAGGAAGATGAAGTTACCCGTCCATTTAAAGATATCACGTTTGTGATAGCTGCTATCCGTTTTCAAAGAAAAGCTGATTTTGTTTGTATATTCGCTGGACGATAAAAGGTACAATCGTTTGTTCATCCAGATATTTACAGTGTCTCCACTGGCCGTAAGAGCTTGGTCGGCATGATCATTTACAACAATACTACTTTTTTCTTTCTCAATTCTCTTGTTGAGATTAGAATAAATCTTGGATAATTCTTCTGCATGGCGAGTGTACCATACAAGCGTTGAATCGAATTCCGCATGTGTAACATGATGTTTGCGGTAAACATAGTCTATATAAAGTTGTCTCTTGTAGGAATCGCCCGGTTTTACATCATTTCCCATTGCCTGCGCGATATGATAATCGTACAGAAAATTTTCCAATTCATCCGGTTGCAGAATATTGCTCGGGTATTTGTTATTGCAACCGAAAAATAAAAGGAGTGAAACGAATCCAATCAACGAGTAAACTTTATTCATTTTTGTTTGGTCTTTTCCTCTGTTTCCTTTTTTTCCGTATTCAGATAAGTTCTATAAAACAACAGCAGTGCAATAATTCCGCAGCTGATAGACGCATCTGCAAAATTGAATATCGGACTGAAGAATACAAAATGGTCTCCCCCTACGAAAGGTATCCATGACGGCCAGTATGTATCGATAATCGGGAAATAAAACATATCGACCACTTTTCCGTGCAACCAGCTAGCATATCCCTGACCGAAGGGAACAAAATTCGCTATGGCCATGTGACTGCTTTCACTGAAGATTTCTCCATAGAACACACTGTCCAGAATATTACCTGCCGCACCGGCCAGAATGAACGATAAACAGACGATATATCCTGTCTTCACATTCTTCTTGATCATTTTGTGCATGTAGTAGGCAATAACTATTACAGCTGCAATACGGAACGTGGTCAAGAATAATTTTCCTACAATCTCCATACCGAAAGCCATTCCGTTGTTTTCGGTGAAGTAAATATAAAACCAGTCTGTTATTCTGTAACAGTCATGAAGATACATATGTGTCTTCACCCAAATCTTTATGACTTGGTCGACTGTCAGTACGGAAAGTATGATTATCACGGAGATTACGCTCTGTGAGAAAAATTTCTTCATTTATTCTTCTTCGGTTATCTTTTTTTATGAGCTTGTTTTGCTTCAATGCTCAATGTGGCATGAGGCACTGCACGAAGACGTTCGGCAGGAATCAGTTTTCCCGTTTCGCGGCAGATTCCGTATGTTTTGTTTTCAATACGTACAAGAGCTGCCTGAAGGTCCTGAATAAACTTCAACTGGCGTGATGCCAGACGGGTTGTTTCTTCCTTCGACAACGTATTGGCACCTTCTTCCATTACCTTGTATGTTGGAGATGTATCATCTGTATCGTTTCCGTCAGCATTCATGATGGATTTTTTCAGCATGTCATAATCTCTTTGAGCTAATTCAAGCTTATCATTGATAATGGCTCTGAACTCTTCGAGTTCAGCGTCCGAATATCTTGTTTTTTCTGCCATAACGTTTGGTTTTAAATGTTAAATATCTTTTGCCACATTGATTGTCAGCTTGAAGTCTTCAAAATCAAGTTCAATGCCTTCCTTTACCTCATCTACAAGTTTCAATGAATGGGCTAATACTTGCGTGCAAATATAGTCATTATATTCTTTCACCGCATCATCCGTCTGCTGATTTTTGGATAACACGACTTTTATTTTATCCGTTATCTCAAATCCGCTGTTTTTTCGGATATTTTGGATTCTGTTTACCAATTCTCTGGCAATACCTTCTTTGCGGAGCTCTTCCGAAATAGTGACTTCCAGCGCTACGGTAAGTTTTCCTTCATTGGAAACCAACCATCCCGGAATGTCTTCACTGAAGATTTCCACATCGGAAGTTTCTATTATCGCGTCACCACCGGGTAGATGCAAAGTGCACTGTCCGTTTTTCTCCAATTCCAAGATAGTTTCCTGAGGAAGAGCGGAAACGGCTGCGGCTACTTCTTTCATCTGTTTGCCGAATTTCGGACCCAGCTTTTTGAAGTCGCATTTTACTTTCTTTACCAAGATACCCTTTTCGTTGTCGACAAATTGTATTTCCTTGACGTTTACCTCATTCTTTATCAAGTCTTGAACGGCTTCAACATGTTTTTTCTGCTCATCATCTACGACAGGTATCATGATGCACTGCAATGGCTGGCGTACTTTGATATTCACCTTACGACGTAAAGCAAGTACCATGGACGTGATCTGTTGAGCCATTTCCATACGTGTTTCGAGTTCCTTGTCGATAAGACTTTCATCGCATTCGGGGAATCTGGCCAAATGTACGCTTTCGGATTTATCTCTTCCGGTTGCGGCCTCCAAATCCAGAAATAATTGGTCTGCATAGAATGGAGAAATCGGTGCCATCAGCTTGCTTACCGTTTCCAAACATATATAAAGCGTTTGATAGGCTGACAATTTATCTGTACTCATGGCGCTTCCCCAGAAACGTTTACGGTTTAAGCGCACATACCAGTTGGACAGGTTATCGTTCACAAAATCGGAAATCATACGTCCGGCACGTGTCGGTTCGTAATCGTCCAGACTTGCGTCTACATTCTTTATCAGGGTATTCAGTTCGGAAAGAATCCAACGGTCGATCTCCGGACGTTCGTCAAACGGAACGTCTTTTTCCGAATAGTTGAATCCGTCCACATTGGCATACAATGCCAAAAATGAATAAGTATTCGATAACGTTCCGAAGAATTTACGTCGAACTTCATCAATACCTTCGGTATCGAATTTCAGGTTATCCCAGGGTGAAGCGTTAGTTATCATATACCAGCGTAAAGGATCGGAACCGTATTTTTCAATGGTAGTGAAAGGATCTACTGCATTGCCAAGACGTTTGGACATCTTATTTCCGTTCTTGTCGAGGACAAGTCCGTTGGATACTACAGCCTTATAGGCTATGGAATCGAATACCATCGATGCAATGGCATGCAGGGTAAAGAACCATCCGCGAGTTTGGTCCACTCCTTCTGCAATGAAATCTGCCGGATAGACTTTTCCGCTGTCAAGCAATTCCTTGTTCTCGAACGGATAATGGATCTGTGCATAAGGCATGGAACCTGAATCGAACCAGACGTCAATCAAATCCGTTTCACGCTTCATCGGTTTGCCGCTAGCGGATACGAGAATGATCTCATCCACGTATGGACGGTGCAGATCTATCTTTTCGTAATTGTCTTTTTTATATTGTCCCGGTACAAAACCTTTATCCTTGTATGGATTGGTTTTCATGAAACCGGCTTTTACCGATTTTTCTATTTCGTTATACAGTTCTTCTACGGAACCGATGCATATCTCTTCTCCGCTTTCACTTCTCCAGATAGGCAACGGAGTTCCCCAAAAACGAGAACGACTCAGATTCCAGTCATTCAGGTTTTCCAACCATTTGCCGAAACGGCCTGTACCGGTCGATTCCGGTTTCCATTTGATGGTCTTGTTCAGGGCAATCATTCGATCCTTGCAAGCAGTCGATTTGATGAACCAACTATCCAGCGGATAATACAAAATAGGCTTATCCGTACGCCAACAATGTGGATAATTATGTACGTGCTTCTCTATTTTGAATGCCTGATTGGCCACTTTCATCATCATGCAGATGCTGATGTCAAGAGTCTCGTCCTTTTCGGTCAAATTCGGATCATAATCGTTTTTCACGAATCGTCCTTCATATTCCTTATAGAGTTCAACATTTACATTTTCCTTTATAAATTCATCATCCAGTTCGTTCAATAAATAGAACTTTCCTGTGAGATCGACCATCGGACGGCGTTCGCCTTTTTTATTGATTAATTGCAACGGAGGTATTCCGGCTGCTTTGGCAACCAGAGCATCGTCGGCACCGAAGGTCGGGGCTATATGAACGATACCCGTACCGTCTTCCGTTGTAACATAATCTCCCGGAATCACACGGAATGCACCTTCGCCCGGATTCACCCACGGCATCAGTTGCTCATATTCCATACCCACCAAATCGGTTCCCTTATATTCGGCAATTACCTTGTAAGGAATCAATTTATCACCTTGTTTGTAACTGTCTAGAGGCAGTTCGGCTGCTTTAGAATTGAAATGCGCGTTCAGCAAGGCTTTGGCAAGTACTACCGTAATAGGCTGACCCGTATATGCATTGTAGCTTTGTACGGCCACATAATCTATTTTGGGACCTACGCAAAGTGCTGTATTCGAAGGTAAAGTCCATGGTGTTGTGGTCCATGCTATGAAGTAAGGTGTTCCCCACTCTGTCATTTCAGGCTTCGGATTCTTCATCTTGAACTGTGCCACGACAGTGGTGTCCTTTACATCACGATAGCAACCCGGTTGATTCAACTCGTGGCTGCTCAACCCTGTTCCTGCTGCCGGTGAATAAGGCTGTATGGTATATCCTTTATATAGAAGTCCCTTGTTGTAAATCTGTTTCAACAGCCACCATAAGGTCTCGATATATCTGTTATCATAAGTTATATACGGATTATCCAAATCTACCCAATATCCCATTTTTTCGGTAAGGTCGTTCCAAACATCCGTATAACG
>CAZKSK010000076.1:0-9620 GCA_964555225.1 uncultured Bacteroides sp. | reverse complement strand
GGAATGGATTGTTATAATTATCAGCCTCAGGTTTATGCTTATGGAGAAACAAATATTGCCATTACGGGAAAAGGTACTTTGGATGGTGGAGCCTCGAAAGATAATTGGTGGGCTATGTGTGGCGCAACAGGATTCGGGTGGAATGAAAATAAAGAATCACAGAGAATAGGTCGTCCTTTACTTCAAAAATGGAATGATGAGAACATACCTGTAGAAAAACGTATTTTGGGTAAAGGCTTTGGTATGAGAGTTCAACTGATAAATTTGTATAAGTGTAAAAACATTCTTATAGAAGATGTAACTTTGCTTCGTTCGCCTTTTTGGGTGATCCATCCTTTATTGAGTGAAAATATTACGGTTCGTGGAGTGCATGTATTCAATGATGGACCTAATGGAGACGGATGTGATCCTGAATCTTGTAAAGATGTATTGATTGAAAATTGTCGTTTTCATACCGGAGATGACTGTATTGCCATAAAATCCGGTCGTAATGGTGATGGTAGACGCTGGAATGTTCCAAGTGAAAATATTATAGTTCGTAATTGTTTTATGGAAGATGGTCATGGCGGTGTTGTTATAGGTAGCGAAATAACCGGAGGGTTCAATAATTTATTTGTGGAAAATTGCAAAATGGACAGTCCTCATTTGGAAAGAGTGATTCGTATTAAAACAAATATGTGTCGTGGCGGGATGGTTGAAAATGTATATGTTAGAAATGTAGAAGTCGGTGAGTGTAAAGAGGAAATTTTGAAAATAAATTTGAATTATGAACCCAATGAATTGTCAAATAGAGGGTATATGCCTACTGTCCGCAATGTATTTCTCGACAATATTACCTGCAAGAAAAGTAATTATGGTGTAAATATTGATGCCTTAAAGGAACAATACAATATTGAAAATATTCAGTTGAAAAACTGTCATTTCGATGGGGTCGTAAAAGATTGTAATATTATAAAAGGGAGAGTGAAAGGTGTCTATTTCAATGATCTAAAAATTAACAAGAAAAAAGCTAAAACAGTATATTTGTAAATAATATTTATTTCGATGAATGAACTATATTTAATTACGTTTTACTCTTCATTGAGTACTCTTGATACAATAGTTTTAAATCATAAGGCTTTGTTGAATGAATTGGAGAAGTTTTTTGCAGTTCATATTGTCGATTATCATGATTTAAATTCAGTTACTCCGGATTCTTATCAGGCTGTATTGATTGCATCAGGAGGAGTGGAAGAATTGGTCGTTTCAAATTTTAATTCGCTTCCTACTCCTTTGTTGTTACTTGCCGATGGAATACAGAACTCTTTAGCGGCAGCACTTGAAATCAAGAGCTGGTTTAATAATCAGGGTATTTCTACTCGATTAACTCATGGTCAGCCTGGAGTTATGGTAGAAGAGTTGCTTGATTTTTATAAAATCAAAAAAGCTCGCATAAGTGTAAAAGGAAAACGGATCGGGGTTATCGGGGACCCGTCTTCCTGGCTCATTGCCAGTTCTATAGATTATTATACGGTTCATTGTCATTGGGGAGTTGATTTTGTAGATATTTCTTTGGATGAATTATATAAACGATTCGATTCCATTACGGATTTATCTGAAATAGAGATTTGGGCGAAAGATTTTGAAAATAAAGCTGATGCTATTCTTGAAGGGAATCATTTTGAAATTGTCAAAGCATTTAAACTTTATAAGGCCTTGCGAATGATTATTGAAGATGAAAAGTTATCGGCAATCTCCGTAGCTTGCTTTACATTGATTGATCGTATACAAACAACCGGTTGTTTGGCTCTTTCCCGTTTGAACGATGAAGGGTTCCCTGCAGGTTGCGAAGGGGACCTCCCTTCGGTCTTTTCTCTTTTCATCGCATCACAATTATTGGATGAGCAGGGATTTATGGCGAATCCGACAAGAATAGATCGAATGAAAGGAGAACTTAATCTTGCACATTGTACGGTAGGAACAAGAATTTTGGAAAAATATTATATTCGTAATCACTATGAAACCGGGAAAGGTATTGCCATTCAAGGTATTTGGCCTTTGGAAGATATCACAGTTTTAAAATGTGGAGGGAAAAATTTAGACGAATATTTTGTAAGTGCCGGTAGTATCATAGAAAATACAAATGATCCTAATTCCTGCCGTACACAAATTAAGATACGGATGGAGGAAAGTGTAGGATATTTTCTCCGTAATTCTTTGGGAAATCACCACATTGTTATTCCCGGTAACCATGAAGCTGTTATTAATTCTTTTATGCAATCAATGAGTTGTCTACGAATAAAATAGACATAATTTTGATCGTTTGGCAGATTTTAATTTTTAAAGAGTCATCTGTTTTGTAAGTTGATAAGCCAAACGTTCTGTTCCGTTATGAGTATAGATAATGCCGCAGTATTCGAATCCGTATTTAAGAAACAAGTGTTGCATCACTTTATTGTCTGCATGGGTATCGACACGAATCGTGTTAATTTGTTTGAAACACCAGTCAAAGCATTGGAAGGCTATTCCTTTTACTGTTCCGTCCGATGCAAGTCTATGAATGGCTCCATAGGAATTATTGTTAAACCAGCAACCTGTTATTTTATGATAAGTCGGATCCTCTCCTATTCTAAAGCAAAATGTGGCAATAATTTTCCCTTCATCATTTCTGCAAACAAAACTGCTATTATCTGTAATATCTTTGAGTATTTGTTCCTTAGAGGGATATCCGTTAATCCATTGGTCCGGATTTCCTGAATGTATCATGAAATTTCTTGCATGGGTAAATAAAGGCATGATTTCAGCGAGTTCCTCCTCATTACTTCTTTCTATACTTATTTTTTGAATCATGGTGCAAAGATGCAATAAAAATTGTTTCCCGATGAAATTTTCGTCAATTATTTCGTATTTTTGTGCCCTATTTGTAAACAAGCATGAAACAAATTACAGTCGCGGTATTATTATCAGGAGGAGTTGACAGTTGTGTTGCAGTTCATCTTCTTTGTCAACAGGGTTATAAACCTGATTTATATTATATATATATTGGAGCGGACGAGAAAACAGAGGATTCCAGTTGTGCATCTGAAGATGACTTATTGGTATGTCAGATGATGGCTCGCAAATATAATCTTAAATTTGAAGTCGTAAATCTTCATAAGGATTATCATATAAAAGTTGTCGGCTACATGATGGAAAATGTAAAGAAAGGCTTTACACCGAATTCCGACGTAATGTGCAATCGTTTGGTTAAATTTGGTGTATTCGACGACGAGATTGGTTATCGTTATGATAAGATAGCTACGGGGCATTATGCAAGGATCGTAGAACGCGATGGATTTTCGTGGATGGCTACGGCAGCTGACCGCTTTAAGGATCAAACGGATTTTTTGTGTAGAATCAATGTACCGGTCTCTCATCTAATGTTTCCTATTGGTGACTTGCAGAAACATGAAGTACGCAGAATTGCAGAAGAATTTGATATTCCGTCTGCCAAACGGAAAGACAGTCAAGGGATTTGTTTTCTTGGGAAAATTAATTTTTCAGAGTTTTTGAAAGCACATGTCGGTGAAAAAGAAGGTGATATTGTAGAATGGGAAACCGGGAAAATAATGGGGAGACATAAAGGATACTGGTTTTATACAATCGGACAGCGAAAAGGTATTTATCTAAGTGGCGGACCTTGGTTTGTCGTAAAGAAGGATATTGATAAAAATATCGTATATATTTCTAACGGGCCTGATTCTTTGGCTCGATATAAACGTGAAATACAACTTGACAATTTACTTTCATTAGGTCCGGATAATTTTTTTACAAGTCTGGATAATAAAATGATTACTTTTAAGATTCGTCATGTTCAGGATTTTATTAAAGGTATTTTTCATTTAAAAGGAAATGGTAAAGCAGTCATTATATCACAAAAAAATGTCCAGGGTGTTGCTCCCGGACAATTTTGTACTATTTATGATGAGGCTTCCGAACTTTGTCTTTGCAGTGGCGAAATCACATTATGATTTGTGTGTCATGATATCGAGTACCATTTTGTCTGTTTCATTCATGGCATCAGCTCCGATAGAAGTAAGATTATGAATGCTTTTGTCTACGTCATTATCGATAATACCCTCTACGCTTGATACACATTGTTGCTGCATGGCAAGTAATGCACTTAGAATTGCTGTGGAAACGCCACTTGTGAGTTTAAGGGCACAACTGGGTTTTGCTCCGTCGCAGATCATTCCTGTGAGGTTGGCTATCATATTTTTTACAGCTGCCGTTACTTGTTCAAAGTTTCCACCCATCAGATATGTGATACCGCAACTGGAACCTGTACTGGCTACGACACAACCACATAGAGCTGAAAGTGAACCCAAACTTTGTTTGATATAAATGGCCGTCAAATGGCTCAACATCAAGGCACGAATCAATTCTTCTTCAGTATTATGGTTCTCTTCAGCAAATACGACAACGGGGTTCGTAGCGCATATGCCTTGATTACCACTTCCGGAATTACTCATCACAGGAATCATTGCTCCTGCCATACGGGCATCACAAGCACTGGATGTGCTACTGAGTATATGGCTGAATATATTTTCTCCCATAATACCACGTCCTAATGGTCTACTTAGTATTTTTCCCAACTCATGGCCATAACATCCTTTCAATGCCTGTTGGGCTGCTTTTTCATTTAAAATTCTTGCTTCTTGGATGAATGAAATTTCTTCCAATGGAGCTGTAGTTGCAAAATCAAAAACTTTTTGCATATTGAGTTCAACTTCAGGTCCTTCCAAGCCGGTTCCGGACTCTCCTGCACCATGTTCGTCCAATAGAATATGATTTCCCTTTGCGATATAAACAAAATGAGTATGGGTCTTGCAAATAATAGCCTTTGCTGATCCTCCTTTGGCCTTACATATTACTTCTATATACAATTTATCGGTAATTCCCTTTTTCAGTTCTATGTTGATGATTTTTTTATCAATCATTTGTTTCCCTTTTTCTACAGCTTCGGTGTTACAGTCTTTTAGCACTTCCAGGCCATAGGCTGATTTTCCAATAATAGCACCTAAAGCGATAGCTATGGGTAATCCTGTCATTCCTGTTCCGGGAATGCCTACGCCCATGGCATTTTTCAAAATATTGGCACTGAGATAAACTTCTATGGATTCTGGCTTTTCCCCTAAAATTTCTGTTGCTTTCGCTACACATAGAGCTACAGCAATTGGTTCTGTACATCCAATAGCCGGAACAACTTCATGTTTCACTAACTGAATGATTTTTTCTCTTTCTTTTTTTGCGATCATAAAGATGATAATTAAAATTTACGCTTCAAATAATAAAATAATAATCGTGTTTAATTGATACTTAAGAAGATGTCATCAAGAATGATTGAATAATCATGACACCATAACAACTGTATCAATTCTCTGTGTTTGTATCCTGTTGTTATACATCTTCGATGCAAAAGTAAATAAATTTCTCTAAGTACACAAAGATACCGTAAATATTAAATTTCATATGGAATTTTTTTCCCAAAATCGAAAGGTAATGTCTTTCACATTCCCGCCTTTTTCGTATTGATAGAGGCGTTGATTCGTGGTTTTTGATTTAAGTCCTCCCAAAGCAGCAACATATGGACCCAATTTAATATAATCCAGAACATCCGTATTGAATCCGGATGGCAATTGAGGTTTGCCCGAATACCATCCGGTTTTGATATTTTGATATTCGTTTTTTATAAAAGCTGCCAATTTATTTATTTCTTGAGGTTCCCGGTCACCTCCCATGAAGCAGATACAGGTAATATCGTTAATATATTTATCTACAAGTCTGCCTAGGTTGTGCTCCGTTAATAATTCTCCTATGTCTTCCATCAGTTGAGGACTGTGACAGCCGGGACAACGATTAGGACAATTGGATATATTGATAGCAAATGTCGTCTCGTCCGGAATTTCGGAAAAAACAATGTCGTAATCCGTATATTTCAACATGCAGGCGTCCCTTCTTTATGTGCATAGAAACGGATGGATGCTTCTTTTTGACGGGCAGCAGAAAAATTACTGATGCGTTTCATGTAGCCGATAATACGAGTCAGATAATCGATATTCTTACTGTGGCAAACCGGGCACTCTTTCAAATAACGTTTGTCTATATGTCCGCAATCGTTGCAGATGGTATTCGGTATGTTGAACGTGAAATAGTTACAGCCTTCTTTAGCTGCAACGCGAAGTAACTGGCGGTATTGTGCTTTACTGAGATGTTCTTCCAGATTCATATGCAGGGCAGATCCTCCCGTCAGATGTTTGATGTACTTTTCTCCATGAAGTTTGAATTTATCAAGTACATTGAGACTTTGATCTTCCACTATATAGAAATAGGAATTATAACAATCGCGTGGAACAAAATAACCGTCTTCCCTATCCCATTTGGCATGTTTTACTCCTACGTTCTCAGCCGGAATCATTTCGCAATTGAATAATACGTCTTTCGATTTATATTTCTTGTTATAACGTTCTATTAATCCGAGAACTTCTTGAACGAAATGTGCATAGGCTTGATTATCATTTATAGGTATTCCCAGATATTCGGCAGCTTCTACCAAACCATTTACTCCGATAGTAAGGTATTGTCTTTTTATATCGATATAACCGGCTGAGAACAACGGTAACATGCCCTTATCATACAACATTTTTAAGTTTTCGTTGTATCCGAGTTGTACCTTGTGAACCAAGTCGACTATTTCTTCCAGATATTGCATATAGGGGATTCTTTGCATTTGAGCATATTGTATACAGCGGTTCAAATTAATAGTTAAAACACTTTTTGAACCGGTAGAGACACCCCCTGCTCCAAGAGTATAACTAAAACCGTTGTCTTGAATCTCATTGCGTAAGCGGCAGCAACTGGAAAGTGAATCGGCATTGTCACTCATATAGGTAAAAAATGAATGCCCTTCGGAATACATTTCAGCTGTAAAATCACCCCACTCTTTATCTGTTACATCTCCGTCTTTTGTAAGTAATGCCATTGTTTCTACAGGAAATGTCAAAACGGTTTTTGTTCGTTCTTTATTGAACCATTTCATAAATCTTTTTTGCAGCCAACTTAAAGATTCCCAATCAGGTCTGCTACCGTCCGGGAAATAAAATTCTCCGAATAAACTTTCAAAGTACGGTTTGTCATAATATGCAATGTTCCAAAAAACAGCTTGGAAATTCCTTGCTCCGGTAGGCTGATTAATAGAATAAACAATTTGTTCGAAATAATCGCAGATTACCTTGTCTAGAGTTCTCTTTTTAAGAGACAGGTCTACAATTTCCGAAGCATGATTATAGTAGTCTTTCCCATATTCCAATCCGATGAAATGGTTCATATACATTAGGAATTCAGGAGTAGCGCAAGCTCCGCTCAACATACTTGATACCATGAAAACCATATTGATGAAACCTCCGCAAAAAGATTTCAGATTAGTCGGAGCTTTGGAATTTCCTCCGATGGGCATGGTTCCATTCAGCAGCCAGGGGTACATGGTAATACTTGCACAATAATTGGCCAGACTGGTTTCATCGTTTTTGTATATGAAATGTTCTTTAAGCAGACGTATGTATTTATCCGATAATTCCTGTCCATACATTTCTTTGAGACGATCGGTCAATAATCGGCGGTTGAGTCGGATAAAGTTTTGTTTGGGTAATTCTCCTATCAATGTGGCAATATTTTTTTGTTCCACGTTGGCATTTGCATCATATTTACTGCCTGTTGCAGGATTTTGGGCGTCACAATAATTAATCAAAAATTCAAGTTTGTTGCGTATCTCACGATCTTCGGTGTGATGCTGTCGATAGAGCATAAAAGATTTGGCTACTGCATAATATTTTTCGGCCATAAGTGCTATTTCCACTTGGTTTTGGATTTCTTCCACATTCATATCGTCATCAATGTGAACACGGCCTAAAATTGTTGTCAGACTTTCATCAAAGGCAAAGCTTCCTACTGACAGAAAAGCTTTACGAATTGCACTTTTGATTTTTTCTATGGAAAAGTTTTCCCGCTTACCATCTCTCTTTACAATCTGAATTTCTGATGCATTCATTTTTCTTAAAGTTTTTTTTTGATAATTATTATTTATCTGAATATTGTTTAATCGGATAAGGCAGGTCTTCTGACTCATTCCCGTTCAACGCCTTCCCGGCTTTGTAGCCAGTGACTCTATTTTAGTTGAACGTTTGTAGCTCTTTTTATTGAACTATAGGAATTTACAGCAGCGGGAACTGTTGCCGAATTACACGGCATTCCCTTTTAATTCCCTTTCTTCTTAGTGATAGGAAAACCTTATCTTATTACAAAGATAAATAATATAACTATTGGTTGTATCAAAAATAATCATGTTTCTTAGCAGAGAAAAATAGATTTTTTTGAAAATAATTATTAGTTAGATAGTTATAAAAGTTTACCAAAAAAGAAAACTTTTTTTTAAATGAATTTGAAAAGTTTACCGGAAAAGAATATTTATACCTTATTCTAAAGGACGAATTCTAACTTCGGAATATACCCCGGCTTCTTTTGAAAGTCGTTCAATATCTGTTTTTGTGGTAGTTCCTCCATAGTGGTATGGATAGAATATTTTCGGTCTGATGGCTTTGATTGCATCAATAGCTTCATCTACAGTCATAGTGTATGGCTGATTAACCGGAAGGAAAACGATATCAATGTTTTTGAGAGCTTTCATTTCGGCCGTATTTTCACTATCTCCGGCTACATATATACGGGAACCTCCTATAGTCAGCAGATATCCGCAATTTTTATTTTCTTTAGGATGAAATTGCAGGTGACCCGGAGTGATGTTGTAAGCACTTATTACTTCCAATGGTATGTTATGTAATAATGTCAGATTGTCACCCGGTTTCACAATGTGTCCTTTGTGTATTTTTTCGTTAGAAATGGAATCACAAAGAATAGATGTTGTGTTTTTACTTAATTGCTCTATTGCTTTCGCATCCAAATGGTCAGGATGAGAATGCGTAATGAGGATGACATCAGCTTTCGGTAGTTTGGAATAATCGGCATACATCCCGACGGGATCGACATATATGTATTTGTTTCCGGTTTCAAGAGCAATGGAAGCATGTCCGAAAAATATCAATTTGACAGTACTGCCATCACGTGTGGTATATGTGTCACTGGCATATTTGTCGGTAGCACATGCATGTAAAAAGTTCAACATAATGCAGAGTGTTATAAAAATTATTTTCTTCATATTTGTATCAGTTAAAGTTCATCAATTTGTAAAAAGGGACCTGCCTTGCGGACAAATCCCCTTCCTTTTGTTGGTTATTATAAGATATAGTATCTATATAATAATGCAAAGTTAATAAGATAATCTAACTATTGAAACAAACCGGGAATTTTTTATCCTTGTCTATATACGATAGTCCCCGTAGCCTGATTGGTTGGCATTACCAGAACTTCGGCTATCTGCATGTATTCGGGAACTGAGGAAGTCCAATAAATAACTTCGGCTATATCATCTCCGTTCAATGGATGAACACCCTTATATACATTATCGGCCGCTCCTTTATTTCCGCGATAGCGTATAACGGAAAAGTTGGTTTCTACCAAGCCCGGTTTTATATTGGTGACTCTTAACG
>CAZKSK010000075.1:0-9860 GCA_964555225.1 uncultured Bacteroides sp. | reverse complement strand
CTACTTTTGTCCAATAAAAGAAAAATATCATTATTAAATATTTATTACTATGTTAAGAACCATATTGGCTATTTCCGGAAGACCTGGATTATATAAGCTGATTTCCCAAGGAAAAAACATGTTGATTGTAGAAACTGTAGATGAAGCAAAAAAGAGAATACCTGTTTATGGGCGAGATCAAATCACGTCATTAGGAGATATTGCTATGTATACAGATGCTGATGAAATACCATTGCGTGTGGTGCTTTCTACCATGAAGAAAAAAGAGAATGGAGAAATTGTAAGATTGGATGTTAAAAAAGCTAGTAAAGATTCTCTTCGTTCCTATTTTGCTGAGATTCTGCCCAATTTTGATAGAGACAGGGTTCATGATTCTGATATTAAGAAATTGATCTCTTGGTACAATATTTTAGTTAGTAATAATCTGAGTGATTTTGAGGAAGAAAAACCGAAAAATGAAAAGCAAGCAGAATAGTTAATTAAACAATTATTAGATATTAGTAAATCACTGCAGGATAAGCTTGCAGTGATTTCTGTTTTTAAGGTTTAAGTAAACTTATTCAGTATAAGACTGCGTCAGAAGTTTATAGATTATATTGTCAATTTTTTTATCACTACTTTCCTTTTCCATAACCTTGGATAACTCCTTATTATTATTCTATTCTTATCTAAAATAAAGAAGCAAGGTGTTAAACCATTTGTTCGGTAAGTTTCAATAACGTTTCTATTTCTTTCCTTCAATAGAAGAAAATTTAATCTTTTTTGAAAAATTCATAGGGTTTTTTTTTGTTTAACCATCTTAGTTATAGATTAAGGAAAAAAGTATTAACATAAAATGATTTGCGCTATGAAAACTAAGTATGGAAAAATGTTGGAATTATTGTTTATCATTCTGTTACTCATAGGAAATGCTCCAATATGGGGACAAAATGTAGTCGAAGCTGACGATAACTTTATTACTGTCAGTGGAATCGTAAAAAATGAACAGAACAAAAAGAAGCTTGCATTTGTTAACATCTCTGTTCCGGGAACAACTTTAGGAACTGTAACCAATGAAGATGGTGAGTTTACCTTAAAAATTAAAAATTCTTTTCATGCCAAGGAAATCAGTGTGTCACATCTAGGTTATGCAAATAATGTCGTTTCTTTAACAGGAAATGACATGTCGGATGTTGTCATTTTGATGAAACCATATAAATATCTGTTGGGAGAGGTTATTGTTCATGCGAATAATCCTCTTTATATTGTTGAAAAAGCAATTTCGAAGATAGCAGTCAACTATAATCCTCAGAACAGTTTGCTTACGGGATTTTACAGAGAAACAGCTCGGAAAGGGCATCGTTTTATTAATATCTCGGAAGCCATTATTGATATCTATAAAACGTCATATTCTAGTCGTTCTGTAGATTATGATCGAGTACAGATTTTAAAAGGTCGGAGATTACTGAGTCAAAAAAGTAGTGATACACTCGGTGTAAAATTACTTGGAGGCCCTAATCTTTCGGTTTATACGGATGTCGTTAAAAATCCTGATGTAATGCTTGATCCAGAGACTTTAACCAATTATGAATTTCAATTGGAATCTTTTACTACTATTAATAAACGTTTACAGTATGTTATTAGTTTTAAGCCGCAAGTAGTTTTACCTTATGCTTTATATTACGGAAAATTGTACATCGATCAGGAAAAACTTTCCTTTACCCGTGCAGAATTTTCACTTGATATGAATGATAAGAACAAGGCTACAGAGGCAATTTTGAAAAAGAAACCTTTTGGATTGATCTTTAAACCTCAGGAAGTATCATTCTTTGTAAATTATAAAGATAGGGGCGGTTTAACTTATTTGAGTTATATTCGTAATGAAGTCCGATTTAAATGTGACTGGAAGAAGAAACTATTTTCAACAAGTTATACAATACAATCAGAGATGGTAGTAACAGATTCCAAAAATGGGAATAATATTGAGCGTATACCATATAAAATGTCTTTTAGACCGACAGAATCACTATCTGATAATGTAATGGCATTTTATGATGAAGATTTTTGGGGAGCATATAATATTATAGCTCCTACGGAATCGTTGGAAAATGCTGTAAATAAATTAAAGAAACAGCATAGAAAATGATTTGTTTTTTTCTAAATATGAAATAATTATTTTATATTTACAAAACAATTAGAAAGTTAACCGGATATGCTTAATGATTTGTTCTTGGCAACAAAAATAAGAGAGGGAGATATTAAAGCCTTTGAGCGAGTATTCAGGCTTTATTATGCTCCGCTCTCTCTGTATGCTGCAGGAATTACCGGTGCTATGGATGAAGCTGAGGAAATTGTACAGGAGCTTTTCTATGTACTTTGGCGTGATAGAGAGAATTTGCATATTACATATTCATTAAAAAGTTATTTATATGGTGCGGTACGTAAGGAATCTCTTCAGTATTGTGAGCATGAAGAGATAAAAAAACGTTATCAGGAATTATATATGATAAAAGAGAAAGATAAAGAATTAGGAGATGTGCATGGCGAAATTGAATATCAGGAATTGGAAACTTTAGTTGAAAAAGTGCTTGGAAAACTGCCTGAACGATGCGCTAAGATATTCCGGATGCAACGTTTTGGACATAAAAAATACAGTGAGATTGCTATGGAACTTTCATTGTCGGTAAAAACAATAGAAGCGGAAATGTCAAAAGCTTTACATATATTGAGAAAAGAGATAAGGGTTTATTATAAAAATTAATAGAAGTCGGATGGATAAAAAATTATATAGTAAAGAGACGGATACTTCTTGGAAGAAGCTTCATGCAAGGTTTATACAGGATGGGTTACTCAAACCTGAAATGGAGAAACGGAGTTTTAAAAAAGATACAGTAACTGAAACTAATACATATGCAAAGAAAAGAACCGTAATGTGGTGGGGACTTGCGTTGGCTGCGGTTGTGTTGCTTTGTGTTTTTGTAGCTTCTGCTTTGCTCTTGACGGAGAAGATGCGGATGCCTGAAAAACAAAATCTGTTGACACAATGTAATACCGAGGGAACATCTACTTTAGTTAAAACTTTGGAAGATGGTTCCATCGTTTATTTGTCAGAAAACACTTCATTGCAATATCCTAAGCATTTTTCGGCTAATGAGAGGCGAGTTTCTCTTTCTGGAAATGCTTTGTTTGATGTGGCAGGAAACAAGTCGCGTCCTTTCTATATAGAAACGGCTAAGGTCCGGATTATAGTGGTTGGTACGGCTTTTAATGTAAGAAGTTCGTCACCCGATTCATTTGAATTAGCAGTAAGCAGAGGAGTGGTACGTGTGGTAATAAATAATAATGAACGTGAAGTCCGTGTTAAAGCTGGCGAAACCGTTAAATTGGAAGGTGATAAATTTCTCAAAAGACAAACAACGGATATAAGGCAGTTTGATCAATATACTAAACAATTGCGTTTTAAAGATGAAAAGTTGGGAAATATTTTACGAGTGATGAATATGAAATCTTCCAAAGTGAAACTTTGCACATTACCGGATTTGGAAAATCGTACCATGACAGTTTCATTCTCAACCGAAACTCCCGATGAAATTGCCGAATTAATCTGTTTGGCACTAAATTTACATGCTTCGAAGCGGAACCAAATAATTACGATTTCAGAATAGAGCAGTTTTCTATATAAATGATAAGTATGAAGAAAATTCTAGTTTTGATCTTGTTTTTGGGTATAATGCGGCTAGTGTGTTTCTCTGCCATTCCTGAAGAAGCTGATCCTATTATTCATTTTTCTCGTAGCAAGGGTACTGTTTATACTTTGTTGGAGCAAATTACAAAAAAAACGGGACTTTTCTTTATTTATGACAGTAGGATTATTAATAATGGACATATGGCTTCGGTTCCTCGCGGTGATTATTCTTTGCGACAAGCTATTTGTCTTATAACAGGAGATAAACGTCTGAATGTTCGTGTGGTAGGGAATCATATTTTAGTGACTTTACCTGTAGAAGAAAAACAAAAATCAGAAGCAATTGAAAATGAAAAAGTTCATTCTCACATTATAGTACTTCAAGGTTTTGTGACCAATAAAGCAAACGGGACACCGATAGATGCCGGAACAGTAAGTGTAAAAGGTCAGTCTATTGGGACTATTACTAATACATCAGGTGAATTTAGACTTGTATTACCTGATTCTCTTCGTACCTCGCAAATTATTTTTTCTCATTTAGGTTATGAACCTCAAACCTTTGATGTATCTTTACTTGCCGGACGTCAATGTACTATTGGACTTAATGAAAAAATCATTTCTATACAAGAGGTTGTCATTCGTATTGTGAATCCTATACATCTACTTAAAGAGATGCTTGAACATAGAAAAGATAATTATGCTTCCAGGCCGGTTTATCTTACTAGTTTTTATCGTGAAGGTGTAGAACGACGTAATCACTTTGTAAGTCTGAGTGAGGGGGTTTTCAAAGTCTTTAAAACTTCAATTAATCATAGTTCCGATTTGGATCAGGCAAAATTACTTAAAATGCGAGTTATAACTAATCCATCCGAAAAAGATACGTTGATGGCGAAGATGAAAGCTGGAATTGATGCAAGTTTGAAACTTGATATAATGAAAGATATTCCTGATTTCATGAATATGGATGTTTTTGGAGATAATAATTATGATTATGCTTCGAGTGGTTTGACTGTGGTGGATGGCAGATTGGTAAATATAGTATCTTTTGAACAAAAACCATTGAGTTTTGAACCTCTATATAAAGGAATGCTCTATATTGATTCTGAGAATGATGCTTTATTAAGGGCTGATTTTGAAATTAATCCTAAATATGTGGCGCGTTCTACTGAAATGTTTGTTGAGAAAAAGAGCCATCATTTAAATATTACTCCGCTGAAAGTAAATTATACAGTTAGTTACCGTAGTTATAACGGATGTCATTATATTAGTCACGTGAGGGGTGATTTATATTTTAAAATTAAGAAACGCCATGCTTGGTTTGGTTCATTTCCTCTTCATACATGGTTTGAAATGGTTACTTGTAAAGTTGATAATCATCAACCTGTGACAAAATTTACTCATGATGAGGTTTTGCCACGTCGTACTATTTTTGCAGATACTAATTTTGTATATGATGATGCATTCTGGGATGACTTTAACTTTATTCCTGCTGAAGAAAAATTGACGGAGGCTCTTAGTAAAATACAACTCAAAATAGAAGAAACGGGATTCTAATATTATTTTTTATTGTAACTTTGCAAGAAACTAAAAAAATATAGAATCATGGAATCGGTAAAAGAATTAACAGATCGTCTTATTGATTTGGCATTTGCTGAAGATATCGGTGACGGTGACCATACAACACTTTCGTGTATACCTAATGATGCGATGGGAAAATCAAGACTTCTTATCAAGGAATCAGGCATCTTGGCTGGAGTGGAGATAGCAAAAGAAATATTTCGTCGATTTGATCCTACAATGAAAGTAACAGTTCTTATTCCAGATGGAACAGAGGTAAAATCTGGTGATATTGCAATGGTTGTAGAAGGAAAAGTACAATCTCTTTTGCAAACAGAACGACTTATGCTTAATGTGATGCAACGTATGAGTGGTGTTGCTACCATGACTCATAAATATGTTGAGCAATTGAAAGGCATGCATACTCGCGTGCTTGATACACGTAAAACTACACCGGGTATGCGTATGTTAGAAAAAGAGGCTGTTAAAATCGGTGGAGGTGTAAACCATCGTATTGGTCTTTTTGATATGATTTTACTTAAAGACAATCATGTGGATTTTGCAGGGGGAATTGCTAATGCTATTCGTCGTGCTAAACAATATTGTAGGGATAAAGGTAAAAAATTGAAAATAGAGATAGAAGTCCGTAACTTTGATGAACTTCGACAAGTGATGGAAGAGGGAGGGATAAATCGAATAATGTTTGATAATTTCACTCCTGCAGACACTAAAAAAGCAGTAGAAGTTGTTGATGGTAAATATGAGACGGAATCCTCTGGAGGTATTACTTTTGATACTTTGCGTGATTATGCGGCTTCGGGAGTCGATTTTATTTCTGTAGGTGCATTGACCCATTCTGTTAAAGGGCTGGATATGAGTTTTAAAGCATATTAATCATTAGAGCTTGGCTATTCTTCACTTGGCAGATAAAAAACGGCTGTTGGTAGAATCTCTGAGACTTCAATGAAATAGACTTATTATCTTTGTGAAAATTATTAAAAAGATGTTTCTGAATGAAGTTGAGCAATAAATACATCTGGTATGAACATTTTGTTTATTTGATTCTATGGGTAATTATTTTTGTTCTTCCAATAGTCGATTTTTGGCACAATAGGAGCTTTATGACGGAAACGGAAATTCGGGGAATGGTAATACATTCTTGGCTTTTTCTGCTTCCAATGCTTTTATTATTTGTTATAAACGATTTTTTTCTTGCTCCCAAGTTTTTGCTTAAACGTAAGTTGGCATTATATCTTATGTTGACAATAGCTCTTATCTTTTTAATATTAATGTCATTTTCTTTATTAGAGCGAACAGTTCTTATGGATATTCGTCCGCGACATTTTCCTTTTAATGAAAAAGTGGAATCTCGTTTAGGAGGACGCATTATTTCTCCAATAAATGGTCAATCGGTACTTGAAGATGGCAAATATGGGCCACAAAGCCCAGACGACTTAAATCCGGATAATGGACCTATTATGGATGAAGGACCTATGCCTGGAGTCGGTCCACAGATGATCCGGAATGACAAGTCTTTACATTCTTCAGAGCCCGGTCGTGCAATAACGACCTCTGAGGATACAGAACTCAAAAATAGGAAAGGTCCTAATCTCCATATGAGACATATTCCAAATGGCATAGAACATGATGGTTTTTTTTCTTTGCCTATGGCTCCGATGGTCAGTAGATTTTTTATCATTGTATTTATTTTGGGTTTTAATTTAGCTATTAAGTTTGTATTTCGTTCTATCAGCCAAGAACAACGTGAAAAAGAACAGGAAAAACAAAAGTTGCAGAGTGAATTGCAATATTTAAAATATCAAATTAATCCGCACTTTTTTATGAATACACTTAATAATATCCATGCACTTATAGATGTTGACTCTGTAAAAGCTCAAGAAACCATATTGGAATTGAGCAAAATGATGCGTTATGTTCTTTATGATTCGTCCAATAGATTAATCAGCCTTAATAAAGAAATTACTTTTCTGCGTAATTATATTGGATTGATGAGTTTAAGATATACTAGTAAGGTTCGAGTCTCTATGAGTGTACCTGATATTATTCCAGACGTTTCTGTTCCACCACTTCTTTTCATTTCTTTTGTGGAGAATGCCTTTAAACATGGAATAAGTTATCAGCAAAAATCTTTTATTGATGTGAGCATAGAAATAGAACAGGATAAAGTAATTTTTCACTGTGAGAATTCAATTATTACAAATGCAGATGAGAAGAAAAAATCTCCTGGAATCGGTATTGAAAACACTCGTCGTCGTTTGAATTTGTTATTTGGTACAGATTATACACTATCTATCAAGTCGGATAATAATTTATTTAAAGTTTTACTTATAATACCTACAGTATGTTGAAATGTATAGCTATTGATGATGAGCCTTTGGCTTTGGGGCAAATAAAATTGTATATCGAACGAATACCTTTTTTGGAATTGGTAAAAGCCTGTCAAAGTGCAATTGAAGCCATGGAATGTGTTTCAAAAGGAGGCATTGATTTAATGTTCGTGGATATTAATATGCCGGATCTTAATGGACTGGATTTTGTAAAATCATTAAATCCGCATCCTATGATTGTATTTACGACCGCTTATTCTGAATATGCAATAGACGGATTTAAAGTCGATGCGATTGATTATCTTTTAAAACCTTTTGGTTATGCTGATTTATTAAAAGCGGCCAATAAAGCTTTGAAATTATCAGGTACTGCTAAGATAGAGCAAGATGGTGATATACGCGAGGACGGTGAGTATATTTTTGTGAAGGCTGATTATAAAATTGTGCGTATTTGTGTCAAACACATAAAATATATAGAAAGCATGAGTGAATATGTGCGTATTTATGTAGATGGCGAATCTAAGCCTATTATTACATTACTTACTATGCGTAAACTGGAAGAAGCTCTTCCTGAGAAGGATTTTATGCGTGTGCACCGTTCTTATATTGTAAATTTAAGTAAAATAACGGAGATTTCACGTATGCGTATTATTTTTGATAAAGATGTATATATTCCGGTAGGTGATTTGTATAAAGATAAATTCAATGAATATGTAGAGCGTTTTTATATTGGAAAAGATTAGTTTCTGAAAAGTTTTGAGTAAGCTGATTTATTCGTTAATTTTGCCAAGCGTAAAATTACGAAGTATTTTGGCATGAAAAAAATAATATATGGACTGTTGTGGATAACAATTCTTCCTTTGGCAGCCCAAAATCCGATAAATAGTATTATATTTAAAAGTCCTTTAGAAACTCCGATTTCTCTTAGTGGAAATTTTGGAGCTATTCGTACCAATCATTTTCATTCCGGGCTTGATATAAGAACAGATGGACATATTGGTAAGAGTGTATTTTGTGTGGCTGATGGTTATGTTTCCCGAATTTCCATTTCACATACAGGTTATGGCAATGCTCTTTATATAACACATCCTAATGGCTTTATTTCAGTATACGGTCATTTGAACTGTTTTTGTCCTCGCATTCAGTCTTATGTAGAAAATTATCAATATACACATGAAACATTTGAGTTGGATATTAATTTGCCTAGTAATGTTTTCACAGTAAAACAAGGTGAAGAGATTGCTGTTAGCGGAGATTCGGGATTTTCGGGTGGACCTCATTTACATTTTGAATTAAGAAATGCTCAAACAGGAGAATATGTTAATCCTGCTAATTATTTTAGAAAATTCCTTTTGGATTCTATCCCTCCCAAAGCATATGGTGTGAAGGTGTATCCACAAAAAGGAAATGGTGTTGTTGAAGGAGGCTCGAGAGCCCATGCTTATTTTTTTAAGTACATAGATGGCGTTTGTATGCTTAATGATACAATTCGTGCGTGGGGAGATATCGGTTTGGCTGTAAAAGCTTATGATTTCTCTGAAAATTCTTATTATCGTTTAGGCATTCGTCAGATTAAGTTGTTAGTGGATAGTATAGAAATCTTTAAGAGTGATCTAGAACGTTTTTCAGATGAAGAAACTCGTTACGTAAATGCCTGGACGGATAGTAGTGATTCAAATTTTAAAAGAGGACATTATATCAAATCATTTATTTTGCCGGGCAATGGTTTACATATGCTTCATTCTAATGAGAAGAGAGGACTTATTTCTATTAATGAAGAACGTGTGTATCAAATACAATACATATTAATTGATGATTTTGGGAATGAATCGGATTATTCTTTTGTTATAAAGGGTGAACGACAGCAAATACCTACTGTACAAGAGAAAAAAGGAGATCACCTTTTGAAGTGCTTACAAAAAAATGTTGTAAGTTTGGATGGTTTTGAATTAATTATTCCGCAAGGTAATTTGTATGAAGATATACTGATTAATCCGTATATAAAAAAAAGTTTGGTTGCTCTAGCTAACGATTATCGGATTTCACGTAACAGTTTTCAACTTCATTCTTTTTGTCCGTTAAAAATAAGAATTAATAAGGATATTTATAAAGATAAACAAAAGTATTACATTACAAATAAAGTGGGCATACGATATTTGGGAGGAACCTATGAGAATGGATGGATAAAAGGTGAAACTCGTGAGTTAGGTCTTTTTTCCGTTGCTATAGATCGTACAATTCCTAAAATCATTCCAATTAATAAAAATTCATGGACCAGAACCGGAGTAATC
>CAZKSK010000074.1:0-9889 GCA_964555225.1 uncultured Bacteroides sp. | reverse complement strand
TGAAAAAGATTTAACTTCTCTTGTTATTCGTGATAGGAATCATCCTTCGGTTTTTATGTGGAATATAGGCAATGAGGTTTTGGAACAATGGAATGATGCCAATGCCGATACATTGGATCTGCAACAGGCAAATTTAATTTTAAACCTCGGACATAAAACCGATTTGTCTGCTAATGATTCCGAATTAAATATAAATTCTTTATTATGTAAGAAATTAGTTTCTATAGTGAAAAGATTAGACTCGATACGTCCTGTAACTGCTGCGTGTAATGAGCCGGATCCTAAAAATAATCTGTTTCGTTCCCGATCGTTAGATATGATCGGTTATAATTATCATAATTCATGGTTTGATAGTGTTCCGCAAAATTTCCCGAACATGCCGTTTATCGTAACGGAAAGTGTGTCTTCTTTGATGACCAGAGGCTATTATTTTCAGCCTAGCGACCGGATTCAATTGTGGCCTGAAAGATGGGATAAGCCATTTCATAATGATACATTTTCATGTTCTTCTTTTGACCAATGCCATGTTCCTTGGGGAAATACTCATGAAGAAACTTGGGATAAAGTGAAACATTCCGATTTTATTTCCGGTCAGTACATATGGACCGGTTTTGATTATATAGGCGAACCGACTCCTTTCGGATGGCCCGCACGAAGTTCGTATTTTGGGATTGTAGATTTGGCCGGTTTCCCCAAAGATATCTATTACATGTATCAGTCGGAATGGACTGATAAGGATGTTTTGCATGTTTTTCCTCATTGGAATTGGAAAAAAGGAGAATCAGTTGATGTCTGGGCATATTATAATCATGCGGATGAAGTAGAATTGTATTTAAACGGTGTTTCTCAGGGAGTACGTTCAAAAAAAGACCACGAATACCATGTTATGTGGCGTTTAAATTATGAACCGGGTGAATTAAAGGCGGTCTCAAGAAAAAACGGGAAAATAGTGAAAGTACAGACGATACATACAGCAGGTAAACCTGCTCGGATTAGATTAACGGCCGATCATTCCACTCTTAAATCCGGTATATCGGATTTGGCTTTTGTGACTGTAGAGATATTGGATAAAAACGGTAATCTTTGTCCGGATGCCGATAATATGATTAATTTTAGTACGGATAAGGATTTAATTATTGAAGGTGTTGACAATGGTAGTCCTATTTCATTGGAACGGTTTAAGGCAACACATAGAAAAGCTTTTCATGGAAAATGTTTAGTAGTTGTAAAAAATGTAATAGGGAAAAAGGGAATAGAAAAACTTATTGCAACGTCCGAAGGATTGGACTTAAGCTCTATTTCACTAAATATAAGATAGTTGCAAGGTAAAAAAAGTTATTCCCCGAAATAATATTTATTGTTTGTTAATAAATTACATATTGTAATTTATATAAAAGCTGAGGGTGAAACAAGGGTGCTCTGTTTTTCATTTCAATGATTTTTATTACCTTTGCCCACTCAAAATAACGTATGAGAATTAATCTGATGAGATATTGTTTGTTGTTCGTTCTCTTGTTCTTTACAGGAGATTATTATTCTTTTGCCCAAGAAAATCAGTCGGTCCGACCGGATTCTTTGTTGAAATCTTTTTTAAGTGGGCAGGGGGTAGAGATAACAGAAGGTAATGAAGTTCGTTTGTTGGAAAGCGGAAGAGAAAAATTTGAAGATATGTTTGCCACAATTAAAAAGGCAAAACACCATATCCATTTGGAGTATTTTAATTTTAGAAACGATTCTATAGGTGAAGCTTTATTTGATTTGCTTGCATCAAAGGTCAAGGAAGGTGTTGAGGTTAGAGCGTTATTTGATGCTTTTGGAAATATGTCGAATAATAAACCCCTAAAAAAGAAATATTTAAAGATCTTACGGAAAGAAGGCATTGAGATTTATGAGTTCGATCCGATTAAATTTCCATGGGTAAATCATGTATTTAAACGAGATCATAGGAAAATAGTGGTGGTTGACGGCAAAATCGGATATATGGGAGGAATGAATGTTGCGGATTATTATATTCATGGAACCCCTAAAGTTGGCAAATGGCGTGATATGCATCTTCGGATTGAAGGACCTGCAGTGCGTAGTTTACAAAAAATATTTCTTAGAACTTGGAATAAAGTTACAAAGCAAAATATAGGAGGGAAAGCTTATTTTCCTGCTCTTGATAACGATACAGTGCCTGAGGATTCTGTAGAAGAGGTTGCGATTGTCGATCGTTGTCCGAATTCCACTCCTGATTTACTGAGGCATACTATTGCGGAAAGTATTAATTCGGCAAATAATAAGGTGCAGATTATCAATCCCTATTTTGCGCCTACCCATGTCATAAAAAAAGCATTGAAGGAAGCCTTAAAAAGAGGTGTTTGCGTAGAGATTATGATACCGGCGGTCAGTGATATTCCTTTTACACCTGAGGCTGCCTTATATCAATTACATAAATTGCAGAAACGTGGAGCAAAAGTTTTCCTTTTCCAAGGAGGTTTCCATCATTCTAAAATCATGATGATTGATGATATTTATTCAACGGTAGGCTCTGCCAATCTGAATAGTCGTAGCCTGAGATATGATTATGAGGTCAATGCATTTATCTTTAATAAAGGAACAACGAATAAACTTGTTTCCATGTTTGAAAAAGATAAATTGCAAAGTGTGGAAATGACTTCTCAAACGTGGAAAAAACGTTCTTTGTGGAAGCGGTTTGTAGGTTGGTTTGCTAATTTATTTACCCCGGTTCTTTAATCCTTTTTTTTATCGGTTTTCTTGAAAAAACCTTTAATAATTCCTGATGTGGATTCTAAACCTTTTTGCATGTTTCCTCCCAGTTTTTTTATTGTTACCTGTTTAAGGTAGCGACCTTTTAACTCATTATATTGCTTATATTCGTCCTTGTCGAATTTGTCTTTGTAGGAAGTTTTATATTCCGTTCTGAAATCTTTATATTGGGTACTTAGTTTATTCCAATCTTGGGAAGAAATGGAATCTTGCTTTTCTATAGATTCTACGAAAGTCTGAAACCTTTTTAAAAAGTTACTATCTTGCCCGAAAAGTTGCGTGGAGGCAATTAATCCGCAACACAGAAATGCAATATAAACATATTTTTTCATTTTGTATAAAGAAATTTTTTGTTAGATCAATCTATTTTATCAACACGCCATTCAGTTGTTTTCTCTTTAAAGAACAATATCGCTCTGTTAAATTGCTTCGACTGATGTAAGAATTGATATAATTAGCATCAATCGTAGTTGAATTATTTGTTATTAGATCGATAGCATATGCAAGCAATAGTTCGTTCGTGCTTCCTAAGGGTTGTAATGCGCTGTAAGATTTTATTTCATCAACAGAATAGGTCGGGCTAAAACCACTTACGTAATCACTTGAATCATCGCTGTTGTAACAAGTTGCAACAATCGGATATATGGTGTATTGATTGTCATCATCTTGTGTAAATGCTTTGGCAGCAACATTTTTGCCTACAGTGGTCGCACCTATCAAAACCACATTATCTTTTCCCATATATGGAATGAGACCGTTGATTACTAGTTCTGAGGCCGATGCAGTATATTCACCCGTTAAGATATAAATTTTGCTTAAATTCAGGTTGGCACCCGAAGCATAATTTGCATCAAGAGTATAATCAGTGTTCAAGTCCTGATTCTTATCGTTATATTCCAGAGAACAGAAAGTTTTACCTAAATCGGTTTGTGGAACTAACAGGCTGGCTAGTTTTTGTGCCATTGTGACATATCCTCCGGGATTATATCGAAGATCCAGAATGAATGCATCAGGTTGCTCAGCTTTGAACTTTTGGAAAATGCTTTTCAGCTGATCGCTATAAGTCGTTTCATCCGCACTATCATCAGGTCCTGTAGAAAAGCTATTATACATTAGATAAGCAATTTTTTTATTATTTACAGTGTATACGGAATCTACATAAAACGGATTGTCTTCCATGTAGTAAGAAGCTTCTATGTTGTAATCTCCATCTTTAGACCAAGTATAGGTTCCGTCATTGTCCACCAAACTATCAATTGTAAGACTTATTCCATTTCCGTTTATCAATTCGGTGTAATTATCGGACGTTAATGTTTCACCATCTACAGACTCAATCCATTGTCCTCTTTCTATATGTGCATTATCTGCAGGAGAATCTGGCATTACATAAATGACCCGGGCATATTTATGTGTACTAATCCCTGTCGGATCATCATATAGAACGAAATCGAATCCATAAGTTGAATTTTTACCGAGATGAATGGATTTTGTTGTAGCATCTTCATTTTCCTCAATATAAGAAAACGTATCTCCACTGCCATTTCTGCAACTTGTGGATAGGAGAGATTCAAAAAATGTCTCGGCATCCGTAAAAAAGTCATCCTCTTCCATTGTGGGCATATCAGAGTACCATAAGTAATATTTACTCATAGTCTCATAGATCCACTTATCTTGTCCGATTAAATCTTCATATTCTCCACTGCGGTCTTGTCCACAGGAACTTAGTAACCAAATGGAAAGGAATATCGCTATAAAAGAAAATATGTTTGTAAGTTTCTTCATTTTTAAATTTATATCATTTGGCAAAAGTAAGGTTTTTTGAGTTGCTTTTTTAATTTTACGTATTAAAAATTCCTATAGGCCTATAAACACTTGTCTGAAATTCATTTTTACATTTTTTAAATGTTCATCTGCAAAAAATAACGGATAATATTGTACTTTCGCATTCGCAAACTCTGAATGGAAAAGTGCCGGAGTGGTCGATCGGGCCGCACTCGAAATGCGGTGTACGGGTAACTGTACCTAGGGTTCGAATCCCTACTTTTCCGCTTCATCTATTTTGGCGGTTTTGTAAGATCAATTAATGTTGTGGAATAGCGATGTCTCTTTTAGAATATTCCACAGTGCAGCCTTATAGTATATCTTTTCATTAATTTAAAGAATAAAGATTCTCAGTTTTTCGTTTTTACAGGCATATTATTGTACATTTGCATTTTTATAAATATTTCGGATAAATTAAAAAACGAAATGAATATGAAAACGAAACAAGAAATAGTGGCGAATTGGTTGCCACGTTATACCAAAAGAAAATTAGAAGATTTCGATCAATATATACTGCTGACAAATTTCAATAAATACATAGAAATTTTTGCGGAAAAATTCAATGTGCCGATATTTGGCCATGATGCCAATATGACTTCGGCTTCGGCAGAAGGAATAACCATTATAAATTTCGGGATGGGCAGTCCCAATGCCGCCATTATTATGGATTTGCTGAGTGCTATAAGTCCTAAGGCGTGCTTATTTCTTGGAAAATGCGGAGGAATAGATGAAAAAAATAAAATAGGAGATTTCATTTTGCCTATTGCAGCTATAAGAGGAGAAGGAACATCCAATGATTATTATCCGCCGGAAGTTCCTGCTTTACCTGCTTTTATGCTTCAGCGTGCGGTTTCTTCCGCCATTCGTGACTATGCACGCGATTATTGGACAGGGACGGTATATACAACCAACCGCAGGATTTGGGAGCATGACGAGGATTTTAAAGCGTATCTAAAGAAGACACGTGCTATGGCTGTAGATATGGAAACAGCAACACTTTTTACTACAGGTTTTTTTAATCACATTCCAACGGGAGCTTTATTACTGGTGTCGGACCAGCCTATGATTCCGGAAGGCGTCAAGACAGAGGAAAGTGATAAGAAGGTAACCAAAAATTTTGTCGATGAACACGTAGAAATCGGAATTTCCGCTTTAAGAATGATTATTGACAAGAAACAGACTGTTAAACACTTGCGTTTTGAATGGTAATTTTTTTGTAGATTTTACAGTGAAGAATAGTCCGGTATCTCTTTTAAGAAATGATACGATTGTTCGTTATAATCAATCTTGCAACAGTAATGAAGTAATCCGTTGCTCACTATTAAGTAATCAACTTTCATAACAAGGTTATAATTAGATATTTGTGTAAATACTTTTTGAGTTATTTCAACAGTAGGAGCCTTATATTCTATAATTAGACGGGGTCGAAGAGTCTTGTCGAATAAAACAGAATCGCAACGTTTTTTCATACCGTTCAAATTAAGTTGTACTTCGTTGGCCAGAAGACTTTGCGGGTATCCTTTTTTTTCTATCAAGTAATGAATAAAATGCTGGCGTACCCATTCTTCGGGCGTTAATGCAACATATGCTTTTCTCACAATATCGAAAATTACTTTTTTATCGTTCTTCATTGTGATTTTTACGGGATAATCGGGTAGGTTTAACGATAACATTTTGTAAATTTGCAATTCTTGGGTGATTAATTTCATGCAAAACTAAATAAAATCCAAGAATAAAGCAAACGATAAGGATATTTTATGGCAGCAAGAGGCATTACATTTAATGAGTTGGTGAAATCTATAAAGAACAGAGACTTTAAGCCCGTATATCTATTAATGGGAGAAGAGTCGTATTTTATAGATTGCCTATCGGACATGATAGAAGAAAGCGTGCTCACGCCGGAAGAAAAAGAATTCAATCAAACGGTAATGTACGGAGCTGATGCTGAAATCGGAACAGTAATAAATGCAGCTAAAAGATATCCTATGATGTCTGAATATCAGGTTATTATAGTAAAAGAAGCTCAAAGCATAAAGAATCTCGATGAATTATCTTTCTATTTGCAAAAGCCCATGAAAAGTACTATTTTAGTTCTTTGCTATAAGAATGGGAAAGCGGATAGGAGAAAGAAATATGTAACGGAAATAGAGAAAGTCGGCGTAGTGTTCGAGTCTGCCAAAATGAAGGATGAACAACTGCCCGGTTTCATATCGACTTTTTTGAAAAAGAAGGGCGTTGATATCGATTCTGATGCTGCATTAATTTTGAGTGAGCATGTGGGTTCCAATCTCACACGGATCGTTGGAGAATTGGAAAAATTATGTATCCTGTTGCCAAAAGGGCAGACTCGAGTGACTCCACAACAAATTGAAGAAAATATCGGCATTAGTAAAGAATACAATAATTTTGAATTGAAAAATGCTTTAATTAATAAAGATGTATTAAAAGCTAATAGAATAATTAATTATTTTTCTTCTAATTCCAAAGCAAATCCTATACAAATGACATTAGCTTTGTTGTTCGGCTTTTATTCCAATTTAATGCTGGCCTATTATGCACCTCAAAAAACGGAAGAAGGTGTTGCATCCTTTTTAGGTTTTAGAACATCTTGGCAGGCGAAAGAATATCTCATTGCCATGAGAAAATATTCTGCTCGGAAAGTTATGGAGATAATAAGTGAAATCAGATATTGTGATGCACGATCTAAAGGAGTGGGAAATTCAATGGCTGATTCAGGAGACCTGCTTAAAGAACTTATTTACAAAATTCTTCATTAAAGTCGTATTTTTTCTAAACGGATCAAAGAAGACGTGCTGTAATATTACTATAAGTTGCTTATAAACAATTTATTACATTAAAAATACCCTCTCTAGAATCGGATATTTTATTTCTTGTTGACATTTGTACGGATTTATGCCACTATAGATCCTTTTTCTATCATTACAGTTTTTATTTATAGTAGAATGATGTACAGCAATATACAAAGGCATCATTACAAGATTCCAAATGTAATAATTACTTTTGTAATCGATTACAATATTCATATACATTACAAATTTCTCAGCAATATACAGTTGTACTTAGTATCAAATGCAAAAGATAAAGAGTAACATTATAAACTTAAACTTTTGATTATTTATAAATATTCGTACGTATACAATTTAATTATTTAATTAATAATCAATATATTATATGGTAAAATAGAAGCAATTTTTATATATAATTCCTTTGTATAGAATGAATCCTGTACAAAGGAAAGAAGATCACATTATATTATTTTATAAATTATTTTTAATCAGTATTTTACATAATTTTACTCAATTAAATTAGAATAATAAATTACATTGCTAATCATATAATTACAATAATAATGTGTACTATTGTATCTTTTAGTTCCATATGTAAATGTTTAATGTTATATAAATAATTTGCAAGATCAAATTATATTAATTACATTTGTCCTTGTTATAAGAAATATAGTGTATACACCTGTATACTAAATCATAATTTGTTATTATGAAAGAAAGAATAGAAGAAATTATGCGCTCAGAAGGGCTTTCTGCTGCCGATTTTGCCGATAAGATAGGAATCAACAGATCCGGTTTATCCCATATAATCAATGGAAGAAATAATCCAAGCCTCGATTTTGTTATGAAAATTCATAATGCATTCCCCTCTATTTCTTTAGATTGGCTTCTAGATGGAACAGGAGAACCTTATGAAGGTGTATCTCCGAAAAATAAGGATAATAGTGAAATCATATTCGATGACGATTCATTATTTGTGAATCATTCTCCGGAAAAACGTGAATATCGCAAGGAAAATGAGGTTAAACAACCTGTTTACACATCTAAAGATATTGTAAAACAGGAGATTAAATACATTGATAAACCTGCAAAGAAAATCACTGAAATAAGAATTTTCTTTGATGACGATACTTTTGAAATCTTTATTCCTGGAAAATAAGCCTTACTGAGAGATTATTTGTTAACTTTGCAAAATAAATCATCTCAATATTCTCATGAAAAAATTCATTCTCGATTTGAGAGTTACGGAGAATATACGATTACATGATCGTTATGTTCTATTAAAAATGACACATGAACAACCCTTGCCCGATATGTGTCCGGGTCAATTTGCACAAATACGGGTGGACGGGTCTCCCAATACCTTCCTGCGCCGTCCTATTTCTATTAATTTTGTTGATAAGAATGTGAATGAAGTATGGTTTCTTGTGCAAATAGTAGGTGACGGTACTCGCAAATTAAGTGAAACAGTTTCAAATAGTTTAGTAAATGTTATTCTTCCGTTAGGAAATGCGTTTACAATTGTAAATAGCACAGATAAGCATTATTTGTTAGTTGGAGGCGGAGTTGGAACAGCCCCTCTGCTTTACCTCGGTAAAATATTGAAAGACAAAGGTTTTAAACCTGATTTTCTGCTGGGAGCACGTTCTGTTAATGACTTACTTCAATTAGATATGTTTCAATCTATAGGCAATGTTTATACCACTACGGAAGATGGTTCCTGTGGCGAAAAAGGGTTCGTTACCCAACATTCTATTCTGCAACAGAAAAAATATGATCGTATATGTACTTGCGGACCTACTCCTATGATGATGGCCATTGCAAAATTTGCAAAAGAAAAAGGCATTGAATGCGAAGCTTCATTGGAAAACAGTATGGCATGCGGTATCGGAGCTTGCCTTTGTTGTGTTGAAAATACAACGGAAGGTAATCTATGTGTATGTAAGGAAGGCCCTGTATTTAATATAAAAAGACTATTATGGCAGATTTAAGAGTGAAAATAGGAAGCCTGACCCTATCTAATCCTGTAATGACGGCATCCGGAACATTCGGTTATGGTAAAGAATTTGAGGATTTTGTCGATTTGGAACAGATCGGTGCCATTATTGTAAAAGGAACGACTCTGGAGCCCCGAGAAGGGAATCCATATCCGCGTATGGCCGAAACACCATCCGGAATGTTGAATGCCGTAGGACTGCAAAATAAGGGCGTTGATTACTTTGTAGAACATATATATCCCGAAATCAAGGACATCCGGACAAATATGATTGTGAACGTATCCGGACATGATATCGATTCTTATGTCAAATGTGCAGAAAGAATTAACGAATTGGATAAAATTCCTGCAATCGAGCTAAATATTTCTTGTCCGAATGTGAAACAAGGCGGTATGACTTTTGGCGTTCAGCCCGAATGTGCCGCAGAAGTAGTAAGTGCCGGTCGTAAAGTGTACAAAAAAACATTAATTGTGAAACTCACTCCCAATGTTACCG
>CAZKSK010000073.1:0-9890 GCA_964555225.1 uncultured Bacteroides sp. | reverse complement strand
CTTAAAAAGAACCCCCGAATGCATGATTGCATTACGGGGGTTTGCTTTTTATAGATAGGAGTGGTTCGTGCTTTTAGGCCTCTACCTGTTTCCCAAAAAACTTCCGTTTCTATTTCGTGTAAAAAAAATACCCGTCTTGCCTGTCTGTTCTTAAAAAATCGGTTGCTGTTTGAAGAGTATCTATTTTACCTACATCTACTAATTTCAAATCTTCTTTCAAAAAACATCGAATATTGGCTTTACGGGCAACTGATAAATAAAAATCAATAATAGAGAACTTATCACCAAAATTCTGCATCAGAGGAAACAATCTCGGTGAAAAAACATGAATGCCCGCAAAAGCATATTTTCTACACTCATTTACATTCAGATCAGGAAATGGAGATTTAACTTCACCTGTTTGAACATTAGTCCATCCCACCAATTTATTATTCTCATTAAAAAGGAGGTAACGACTTGTTTCCCGTCGGCTAACCAATAAAGTTGCATCAAAGTTGCGATGCTCTTCATAAAACTGAAATAAATCCACATTACTGAGAATATCTACATTGTGTACTAAAAAAGGCTGGTCGTCCGTAAAAAAATGAGAGGCTTTCTTTATTCCACCTCCTGTATCAAGGAGTTTTCCCCTTTCATCGGAAATAGAAATACCAATATCAAATGAATTTTGATTGATATAATCAATGATCTGCTGTCCGAAATGATGAATATTAATAACGACCTCCGTATAACCGGAAAGAATCAGTTTGTCAAGAAGTATTTTTAATAAAGGAGTCCCATCCACAGGAACTAAAGCTTTTGGCATAGTATCGGTCAACGGCTTTAACCGAGTACCTAAGCCTGCTGCAAAAATCATGGCTTTCATATTTTACTTCTTTTGAGGTAACACTTGATCTATTTTCTGCTCCCGGTGACAAAGCTGAACTTCTACTCCAAATTTTTCATTAAGATGCTCAGCCAAATGTTGTGCAGAATAAACCGAACGATGCTGACCACCTGTACACCCGAAAGAAAACATGAGATGAGTGAATCCACGTTCCAGATAACGGGTTACATGGAAATCAGCCAGTTTATAAACGCTTTCAAGAAACGTTTGAATTTCTCCGTCTTCTTCAAGAAAACGAATAACAGGTTCATCTAATCCTGTAAAATTCCTATAACGCTCATATCGTCCCGGATTATGAGTACTTCTACAATCGAAGACATAACCTCCACCATTTCCACTTTTATCTTCCGGAATGCCTTTCTTATAAGAAAAGCTATATATACTAATCACTAAATGAGAAGGCGTTCTATCCTCCAAGGGATGAAGAGAGGGCAGAGAACACATATCCTGTAATAAACTTATTAAATAAGGATAGGGATAATGCCCTTGCATCAGTTGGTCACGCAAGCTATCAATAGCAGGAAAAATACTTTGCAAAAAATGAGGTTTCCGTTCAAAATAGCCTCTATATCCATAAGCTCCAAGTACTTGCATTAAACGAAACAATACAAACAAATTGAGCCGAGAGAAAAATTGATCCGTATCCACAGGGATTAATGATTTTAACTCGGACAGATAGGTTTGGATTAAATCCAAACGAAGAGATGAAGGATAGCGCGCCGCAGCCTGCCATAGAAAAGAAGCTACATCATAATGAATAGGTCCTCTGCGTCCTCCTTGAAAATCTATAAAATAAGGTTTTCCTTCAAGACTCATCATCACATTACGTGATTGAAAATCACGATATAAGAATGTATCTCCGTAATTTTGATTTAAGTCCGCTGCAAAGAGATTTAAGTCTTTTTCCAATTTATATTCGTTGAATTCAATTCCGGTAGTTTTCAAAAAACAATATTTGAAATAGTTCAAATCAAAATGAATACCGATCAAATCAAACTCGGAAGACGGATAACATTGCGTAAAATCCAGACCTTCGGCACCGCTAACTTGGAAATGGGGCAATAATGCGATTGTTTTATGAAGTAATTTAATTTCTTCGGACGAATAACAACCACCTGCTAACCGGCCTTTTTCCAACGTCTGAAAAAGAGAACAATTTCCCAAATCCGTTTGAATATAGTAAAATTCATCTTCCGAAGCTATAAAGACGTCAGGAACAGGTAATCCTCTCGCTCTAAAATGACCGGAAAGATATATAAATGTGTGATTTTCCTCGGCAGATGTTCCTTTCACACCTATTACCGAACCATGAGAACCCTCGATACGATAATAGGTACGATTACTGCCTGCACCAGGCAATTTAGTGATTGATTCGGGTTTTTCCCCGACCCATTCCTGATAAAGCTGTGATATTTTTTCCATTTTTATTATGCCTCTATCCAGACATGCAAAGATAATTTAAAAGGAAACAGAATCCAAACTTTAACTTTGCTTTGTTTTTTGACAAATGGCATATATTCCGATTATTTAATATCAAATTGCATTAAAAATATATTATTTAAAATAAATAAGTAATAAAATTATATATTTTAATGTCTTTTTTATATCCTATATAAAATGTATTGTTAATTAGGATAAAAATATGTTTTTAAAAGGGGCTTTAAATGTAAAATAATTGTTACCTTTGGACGTAGTTTGTGAATAAAGCTATTAATAAAAACAATTAGATAAAATCCGTGAATTATGGAAAACAAAATTCAAGAATTGACTGACAAAATCTATCACGAAGGCGTAGAAAAAGGTAATGAGGAAGCTAAAAACCTGATTCATAACGCAAAAGCTGAAGCGGAAAAAATCATAGCTGAAGCTAAGAAAGAAGCTGATGCCCTAAAAAATGAAGCGCAAAAAAAGACGACTGAAATGAAGGACAATACTCAGGCTGAATTGAAACTTTTTGCCAATCAATCTCTTAACGCTCTCAAAACAGAAATTTCGAACTTAATTTCTGACAAAATTATTTCTTCTTCAGTTAAAGAAGTTCTAGCTGATAAGGATTTCCTGAATAAATTCATTCTGACTATTGCTCAACAATGGACTTCCGAGGAATCAATCGTAATCTCTACTACTGATGCTGATTCACTCAAAAAGTTCTTTACGGCCAAAGCAAAAAATTTACTCGATAAGGGTTTAAAAATAGAACAAGTAAACGGTCAAAAGGCTTTGTTTTCCATCGCTCCGTCGAATGGAGCTTATAAAATAAACTTCGGTGAAGAAGAATTTGAGAACTATTTCAAATCATTTCTTCGTCCACAGTTAATAGAAATGCTGTTTTAACGAACGATTATGAGTAATTACTATTGCTTAGTCGCCGGATTACCTGACCTTTCGATAGAAGAGAGTAAAAAGGTATATTCTGTGGCTAACTTCAAAGAAGATATATATCCTAATCTTTCTTCTGCAGATAAGAAATTAATTGACTTGTATTTTTTAAAGTACGATAATCAAGATTTGCTGAGAATGCTGAAGCGAAAAAATGCTGTGTCTGAAAAAAAAGGTAACTTCACGACTGAGCAACTAAGAACTCTTATAGGCAATGCAAAAGAAGGAGATACTGCCGACAAAAACTTTCCAACTTATCTATATGATTTTTTGGAAATCTATTTTCAAAAACACGAAGAAGAAAATTTTATGGCAGAGGATTACTTAGCAGGATGTTATTTCAATTACGCCATGAAAAGCCCTAACCGATTTATTTCAGCTTGGTTTGAATTCAATTTAAATATCAATAATTTACTGTCTGCCTATACTTCACGTAAGTATAAGCTTGATGTAGCATCCAATATTATAGGAGACACGGAAATCAGTGAAACCATTCGCACATCAACAGCAAGAGATTTTGGATTGACAGGCATTTTGGACTATTTTGAAAAAGTACAACATATAAGTGAAACGGACAGTCTTGTAGAAAAAGAAAAGAAAATAGATCTGTTAAAATGGGAATGGATGGAAACAGAATCTTTTTTCGATTATTTCAGTATTGAAAAAATTTTCGTATTTCTACTGAAGTTAGAAATGATAGAAAGATGGAGCCTTCTGGATAAAGAAAAAGGAAACGAAATGTTCCGAAATATTATCCGGCACTTGAAAGAAGAAGTGAAGATACCCGAAGATTATCAGAAATAAAAAAGATCAATATAGATATGGCAACAAAAGGAACTGTTAGCGGCGTAATCGCCAATATGGTAACCCTGAAAGTAGACGGTCCGGTAGCACAAAATGAAATATGCTACATTATTTTAGGTGAGGACCGTTTGATGTCAGAAGTTATCAAGGTTATCGGCAGCAATGTATATGTTCAAGTGTTTGAAAGTACACGAGGACTAAAAATAGGTGCTGAAGCCGAATTCACAGGACACATGCTGGAAGTTACATTAGGCCCGGGCATGTTATCAAAGAACTACGACGGGCTCCAGAATGACTTGGACAAAATGACCGGCGTGTTCTTAAAACGTGGTCAATATACCTATCCTCTGGATAAAGAAACCAAATGGCACTTTGAACCTTTGGCAAAAGTCGGAGATGAAGTAGAAGCATCAGCCTGGTTAGGTAAAGTTGAAGAAAATTTCCAGCCGTTGAAAATCATGGTACCATTTGATTTAAAAGGTAAATTCACTGTTAAATCAGTAGTTGCGGAAGGAGATTATACAATCGAAGATACGATCGCAATACTTACTGATGAAAGCGGAAAGGAAATCAAAGTAAATATGATTCAGAGATGGCCGGTAAGAGTAGCTCTTACTAATTATAAAGAAAAGGCAAGACCTTTTAAACTATTGGAAACAGGAGTCCGTGCCATAGATACATTAAATCCAATTGTTGAAGGTGGAACAGGATTTATTCCCGGACCTTTCGGCACTGGAAAAACGGTGCTTCAACATGCAATTTCCAAGCAAGCCGAAGCTGATATTGTTATTATTGCAGCCTGTGGTGAACGTGCTAATGAAGTCGTGGAAATATTTACGGAATTCCCGGAACTTGTTGACCCTCATACAGGCAGAAAATTAATGGAACGTACCATTATCATAGCCAACACTTCCAATATGCCTGTTGCTGCACGTGAGGCTTCTGTATATACTGCAATGACGATGGCTGAGTATTATCGTTCAATGGGCTTGAAAGTTCTGTTAATGGCCGATTCTACTTCACGCTGGGCACAAGCTCTCCGTGAAATGTCAAACCGTATGGAAGAATTGCCGGGACCTGATGCTTTCCCAATGGATATTTCGGCTATAATCTCCAATTTCTACGGTAGAGCAGGATATGTAAAGCTTAGCAATAATGAACATGGTTCTATCACTTTCATAGGAACGGTATCTCCCGCGGGAGGTAATTTAAAGGAACCGGTAACAGAAAACACGAAAAAAGTAGCCCGTTGTTTTTATGCATTGGAACAGGAACGTGCCGACAGAAAACGTTATCCGGCTGTAAATCCTATTGATTCTTATTCGAAATATTTGGAATATCCGGAATTTGAAGAATACATTAAAAACCGTATCAACGACAAATGGATCGATAAGGTTAATGAAATAAAAACTCGCTTGCTCCGTGGTAAGGAAATTGCCGAACAAATCAATATTTTAGGTGATGACGGGGTACCTGTTGACTACCATATCACATTCTGGAAATCGGAATTGATCGATTATGTAGTTCTCCAGCAGGATGCTTTTGATGCAATAGATGCCGTTACTCCAATGGAACGTCAAGAAGATATTTTAAATATGGTAATTGATATTTGTCATACAGACTTTGAATTTGACAATTTCCTCGAAGTAACCGACTACTTCAAAAAAATGATTAATATCTGTAAACAAATGAACTATTCGCCCTATAAATCGGAAAAATATGAAGAGTTCAAAAAAGAATTAAAGACATTAATCACCCAAAGAAAAATCACAAAAAATAAATAGGTGAGATTATGGCAACAAAAGCATTTCAAAAAATATATACGAAAATAAGTCAAATAACAAAAGCTACTTGTTCGTTAAAAGCCAGCGGAGTAGGTTATGATGAATTGGCTACAGTGAATGGTAAACTTGCTCAGGTGGTTAAAATTATCGGAGATGAAGTTACTTTACAGGTTTTTGAAGGTACGGGTGGAATTCCAACTAACGCCGAAGTTGTTTTTTTAGGAAAAGCTCCGACACTGAAAGTAAGTAATCAGCTAGCCGGGCGTTTTTTCAATGCATTCGGTGATCCGATAGACGGAGGTCCGGCTATTGAAGGAAAAGAAATGGAAATCGGCGGACCTTCAGTAAATCCGGTACGCCGTAAACAACCGTCGGAACTGATTGCAACCGGTATTGCAGGTATTGATTTGAATAACACATTAGTATCAGGACAGAAAATTCCATTCTTTGCCGATCCGGACCAACCCTTCAATCAGGTAATGGCCATGGTAGCTATGCGTGCTCAAACAGATAAAATCATTCTAGGTGGTATGGGAATGACCAACGATGATTATCTGTACTTTAAAAATGTATTCTCCAATGCGGGAGCTCTGGATCGAATCGTCAGCTTTATGAATACGACGGAAGATCCTCCTGTAGAACGTTTGCTTATTCCTGATATGGCCCTGACAGCCGCTGAATATTTTGCTGTAGAGAAAAACGAAAAAGTATTGGTCTTACTAACCGATATGACTTCATATGCAGATGCCTTGGCTATTGTGAGCAACCGTATGGACCAAATTCCATCCAAAGATTCCATGCCGGGTTCTCTTTATTCGGATTTAGCAAAAATATACGAAAAAGCCGTCCAATTTCCCACAGGAGGTTCTATTACGATCATAGCTGTAACAACCTTATCAGGTGGAGATATTACACATGCCGTACCGGATAACACCGGATATATCACCGAAGGACAATTATTTCTACGTCGTGATAGCGATATCGGTAAAGTAATTGTTGATCCGTTCCGTTCACTGTCACGCTTGAAACAGTTAGTAAGTGGTAAGAAAACTCGTAAAGACCATCCTCAAGTAATGAATGCGGCTGTTCGTCTATATGCCGATGCCGCCAATGCAAAAACCAAAATGGAAAATGGTTTTGATCTTACTGATTATGACGAACGTGCTCTAGCATTTTCCAAAGATTATGCTAACCAATTATTGGCAATAGATGTCAATGTTAATACTACTGAAATGCTTGATGTTACGTGGGGCTTGTTCAATAAATACTTCAAGCCGGAAGAAGTCAACATTAAAAAAGAATTAATAGATGAATTCTGGAAAAAAGATTAAGAAAATCATTCTAAATGGCGATAAAATTTCAATATAACAAGACATCACTGCAACAACTGGAAAAACAACTAAAAGTACGTGTGCGGACTCTTCCTATTATTAAAAATAAGGAAAGTGCCCTCCGTATGGAAGTGAAAAAAAGTAAAGTTGAAGCAGCATCACTGGAAGAGGCATTGGAAAGTCAAATACAGGCCTATGAATCCAGCTTCGCACTTTGGAATGAGTTCGACACTTCTCTAATAAAAGTTGACGATGTACATTTAAGTGTAAAAAAAATAGCAGGAGTCCGTATCCCCGTATTGGAGAACATTGACTTTAAAATTCATCCATTCAGCTTGTTTAATAGTCCGAAATGGTACTATGATGGAATAGACTTGCTGAAAAAATTGGCTAAAACCGCTATTGAACGCGAATTCACTATTGCAAAACTGAATTTGCTGGAACATGCAAGGAAAAAAACTACTCAAAAAGTAAACCTTTTTGAAAAAGTACAGATTCCGGGATATGAAGACGCATTGCGAAAAATAAAACGCTTCATGGAAGATGAAGAAAATTTATCAAAATCTTCACAAAAGATTTTGAAATCGCTGCAAGAAAAAAGAAAGGAGGTTGAAGTATGATTACCAAAATGAAAAAACTGACTTTCCTTGTATATCATAAAGAATATGAACAGTTCTTGAAAGGTCTTCGTGATGTGGGGGTAGTAGATGTCGAAAAAAAACAATCAGGCATCATAGAAAATCCTCTATTACAGGATCACATGAGAGAGGCTGCTCATTATGCCGATACCATTAAGATGTTGAAAAGGTTAAATGTAAAAACATTGACTTCTGAAACCAAACCATCGGCAGAACAGGGAAGAACTGATATTAAATCTATTGATTCGATGATATCTGACAGGACACAACTGCAGCAACAGTTACAAGCCTGTTTAAAAGACAAAATAGCTATGCAACCATGGGGAAACTTCGATATTGAAAACCTCGACAAATTGAGAAAATACGGTTACCAAGTGCATTTCTATGTTTGTCCGACTAAGAACTTCAAGGATTCATGGGGAGAAGATTTCCAATTAATAAAAATCAATGAAGAAAATTCGAAAACGTATTTTGTCATTGTAACTCATATGGACGAGAATATTGAATTGGAGATAGAACAGACAAAGATTCCCAATCATTCATTATCGGAATTGGAAATACAACAAAGAAATCTGGAGCTAAATATTAATAAGATTAATGCAAATCTGGAACATCGTGCTGAAACCGAAATCCCCTCTTTGAAGCTGGCTATGCAGGAAATACAATCATCAATTGAATTTTCTAAAGTCATTCTTAATACTGAAAGCAAAACAGATGATAAATTGATGCTTCTGGAAGGATGGGCTCCGATTAACAAATTGATAAATGTAGAAAATTACATGGCCGATCAGCCGGCTTATTTTGAAATAAGTGCCCCAACTCCGGATGATGATGTTCCTATCTTATTTAATAACAATAAGTTTGCAAAGTTATTTGAACCCATATGCCGATTATACATGTTACCCAAGTATAACGAATTGGATTTAACACCTTTCTTCGCACCATTTTTCATGTTATTTTTCGGACTATGTTTAGGAGATATAGGATATGGTTTACTCTTATTTTTGAGCGTTACGATCTTTAGAATTTGTAAAAAGGACATCAATAAAGAATATATTCCTTATTTGTCTTTAATTCAACTTTTAGGAGGATCAACTTTTGTCTGTGGATTTTTAACAGGAACTTTCTTCGGATTTAATGTTTACGAAATACAAATTCCTTTTATTCAGACAATGAAAAATACAATATGTCTGGATAACAAACAAATGTTTAATCTTTCGTTAATACTAGGAGCCATCCAGATTTTGTTTGGTATGTGTCTGAAAGCATATAACAAAACAATTCAATTCGGCTTTAAGTATGCAGTAGAAACGATCTGCTGGATTATCTTTTTACTCAGTACAGCATTTGCAGCTCTGCAACCTCAGATTATGCCGTTGGGAGGAACTATCTACACAATCATATTGGCGATAACTGGTTGTGGTATCTTTTTCTATAATACCCCCGGAAAAAACATATTTATGAATTTCGGTTTAGGAATATGGAACAGCTATAATATGGCTACCGGATTATTAGGAGATATTTTATCATATGTCCGTTTGTTCGCCCTAGGATTGTCAGGAGGTATATTGGCAAATGTATTTGACCAATTAGCAGTTGGTATGAGTCCTGATAATATTATATTAGGACCGATCGTTATGGTTGTCATCTTTTTAGCCGGACATTCCATTAACATTTTTATGAACGTGCTGGGAGCTATGGTTCACCCGATGCGTCTTACCTTTGTAGAATTCTTCAAGAATTCAGGCTATGAAGGAGGAGGAAAAGAATATAGACCATTTAAGAAACAATAAAATAATAAATAAAAACAAAGAATTATGGAAATGAATTTATTAATTGCCTATATTGGCATAGCAGTTATGATCGGTTTATCCGGCATTGGTAGTTCTTATGGTGTAACTATCGTTGGCAATGCAGTTTTAGGTGCAATGAAAAAGAACGATAGTGCTTTCGGAAACTATTTGGTATTGTCCGCTCTTCCAGGAACACAAGGTTTGTATGGTTTTGCCGGTTATTTCATGATGCAAAGTATCTTTCATATTTTAACACCTCAAATCACAGCTCTTCA
>CAZKSK010000072.1:0-9972 GCA_964555225.1 uncultured Bacteroides sp. | reverse complement strand
ACTTGCATAGATACTGCGTGTTCCATTTCTTCAATAACAATTTGCTGTACTTTTTCCTTTTCTTCCGGGAAAACGCTAAAATTCAATTCATCATGTACTTGAAGAATCATTTTTGATCGGATCCCTTCTTGAATAAATCTGTTGTAGATATTGATCATCGCAATCTTAATGATATCAGCTGCACTGCCCTGTATGGGTGCATTTATGGCGTTTCTTTCAGCGTATCCTCTTACGATTGCATTATGTGAATGAATATCAGGTAAATAGCATCTGCGATTACATATCGTTTCACTATATCCTTTTTCTCGGGCCTTCTGTATGCTTTTATCCATATATATTTTTACTTTCGGATATGTAATAAAGTACCCATCTATTAAATCTTTTGCTTCTTTTCTATCAACACCCATTCGTTCAGCTAATCCGAAAGGAGATATTCCGTATATAATTCCGAAATTGGCTGTCTTTGCTTTGCTGCGTTGTATTTTTGTTACTTCTTCTATTTTTTCCTTATACACTTTTGCTGCTGTTGCTGCATGAATATCCAGTCCTTCCTTAAAAGCTTCAATCATATTTTCGTCACCGCTTAAATGAGCCATAATCCGAAGTTCAATCTGTGAGTAGTCGGCGGAAAAAAATTCGCATCCCTTTTCCGGAATAAATGCTTTTCTAATTTCTCTTCCATCTTCGTCTCTAACCGGAATATTCTGAAGATTTGGATTACTTGAACTTAATCTTCCTGTATTTGTTATTGTCTGATTAAAAGATGTATGTATCTTTCCAGTTTGAGGATTTATTAGCAATGGGAGAGCATCTATATATGTACTTAAAAGCTTTTTTAAGCCTCTATAATCTAATATTTTTCTGACTACCGGATGTTTGCTCTTAAGGCTTTCCAGAACTTCTTCTGATGTAACATACTGTCCGGTTTTGGTCTTTTTTGCCTTTTCTACAATTTTTAATTTATCGAAAAGAATTTCTCCGACTTGTTTAGGTGATGATATATTAAAGTCTATTCCTACCAGATTTTTAATTTCCTGTTCTATTTCATTCATTCTCGCCGTATATAATCTTGAAGTTTCTCTAAGAGAATCAGTATCAACCGTTACCCCATTCCGCTCCATATAAGCAAGTACCTTTACTAGTGGCATTTCTATATTATAAAAGAGATGATCGGCATTTCTTTCTTTTAATTCTTTTTCGAAAATATTTTTCAATTTAAGAGTGACATCTGCATCTTCACAGGCATATTCATAAACTTCTTCCGGTGGTATATCTCTCATGTTTTTTTGATTTTTTCCTTTGGGACCGATTAATTCTTCGATTTTAATCGTTGAGTAGTGAAGATATGCTTCGGCTAAGTAATCCATACCGTGATGGAGTTCGGGTTGTAGTACATAATGAGCGATCATCGTGTCGAACATTTTGCCTTTGAGATCTATCCCATAGTTTTTAAGAACTTGCAGGTCATATTTAATATTTTGTCCTATTTTAATAATTTTTTCATTTTCATATACAAGTTTAAATTCGTTTACAATTTTTAAAGCTTCATCATCATTATTTGGAATTGGAACATAAAAAGCTTCGTTTTCCTTATATGAAAAACTTAAACCAACTAATTTTGCGTTTAAAGCATCCGTGCTTGATGTTTCTGTGTCTAAACTTAATATTTCATTTGTCAAAATATTTTTAATCAATAATTCTCTATCATTCTTATTATTAATCAAATAATATTTGTAGTCCAGCGATTTTAGATTTATTAGACTTGAATAATCCTCTGTTTCCTTATCATTGTCCGGAAATAAGTCAAACAAAGTCGGTTCCTTTTTTTCTATTTTCGGTGAAGTTATAATATTTTTAAAAATTCTATCGGCTAGCGAACGAAATTCCAATTCTTCGAAAATTTTTCTTAGACTTGTTTCGTCAGGTTCTTCTTTTTTTAATTGTTCCATATCAAGAGTAATGGGAACATCGATTTTTATAGTAGCTAAGAATTTTGAGAAAGTTATTAAATCTTTATTCGTTTCTACTTTCGTTTTGAGAGAACCTTTTAATTTATTTGTGTTCATTAAAAGATTTTCTATACTACCAAATTCTTGTAAGATTTTTTGAGCTGTTTTTTCTCCTATTCCGGGACAACCCGGAATATTATCGGATGCATCTCCCATTAATCCGAGCATATCAATAACTTGTAATGGATCTTCTATATTAAATTTTCTTTTAACTCCTTCAATGTCTAGAATTTCAAATTCTTTGTCGCCATATTTGGGTCTATACATAAAAACATTATTTTTAACCAATTGCCCATAATCTTTGTCCGGAGTCATCATATATGTTGTGATATTATCCTTTTTGCTGGCTTGGTGGGATAGTGTTCCGATAACATCGTCAGCTTCAAAACCTTCAACTTCGAGGATAGGAATATGGTAGGCATGAATAATATCTTTGATGATTGGCACCGAAAGTCTAATCGCCTCAGGCGTTTCTTCTCTTTGTGCTTTATATTGTTCGAATACTTTATGTCTAAAGGTTGGTCCTGCCGGATCGAATGCTATACCGATATGTGAGGGTTGTTCTTTTGTCAAGACTTCTTCAAGCGTATTGATGAAACCGAAGATAGCAGATGTGTTGAATCCTTTTGAATTGATTCTTGGATTTTTGATGAAAGCATAATAGGCTCTGTAAATCAAAGCGTATGCATCCAGAAGGAATAATTTATCCATAATTTATATCAAATTTTAGTGTAAAAGTAATAAAAAATACGGTATTAATTGTTTTATTATTAATTTTGTGCACAAAATAAAAATGTTGGGTAATGGATTATTTGTCACGCATCACGGCTCCAATAGAAAATGAATTGAATGATTTACGGAAAATTCTCGATAAGTCTTTTATAAGTTCGTCTCCGGCTTTACAAAATGTGCTGGACTATATCCATGCCCGAAAGGGGAAAATGATGCGTCCTATTTTAGTTTTATTAGTTTCGAAAGCTTTTGATTCTATTAATCAGCGATCACTTAATTCGGCAGCTACTATAGAATTGCTTCATACAGCAAGTTTAGTACATGATGATGTTGTAGATGAAAGTTTGGAGAGGAGAGGTCAGGCCTCAACCAATGCCATATACAATAATAAAATATCCATTTTGATTGGTGATTATTTGTTATCCACATCATTGTTACATGCTTCTTTGACATCAGATATACGTATAATTTCTAAGGTCTCAGAATTAGGAAAAACTCTTGCTTCCGGTGAGATTATTCAGCTTTCTGCTGTCAGTGAAGATCAAATTTCTGAAGATGTTTATTTTGAAATAATTAGTAAGAAGACAGCGGAATTATTTGCTACTTGTGCAGAAATAGGAGCGATGAGCGTGAATGCTTCTGAATTATTTACAGAAAAAGCCCGTTTATTTGGTTATTATCTGGGAATTTGTTTTCAGATCAAAGATGATATTTTTGACTACTTTGATAATGTAAATATTGGAAAACCTACAGGTAATGATATGATAGAAGGGAAACTTACTTTACCTGCGATATATATTCTCAATCATTTTCATGATCCTGAGATGCTTTCGATTGCCTATGATATTAAAGCTTTAAAGGCCTCTCGGGCAGATATCCAGCGTTTAGTTGAGTATGTAAAGAGTAAGGGAGGCATAGATTATGCAGAGGACGTTATGAATGATTATTATCAGCGTGCTAAAGACTTAATTTCATTTTTCCCGAATAAAGAAATTCAGGTGGCCTTAATTACTTATTTGGAATACGTTGTTAATCGTACAAAATAAAAAAGCTGAAACAACCATTTCAGCTTTTTATTTTTATTAAAAAAACTTTGTTTCTTTTCCTAAAATTTCTGATAAAAGTAAATTTGCCAGCCTGCTTGTTCCAAGCCTAAAATATTTATTATTTAACCATTCTTTTCCTAATACTTCTTTGACTATCAAGTAGTAATTTAATGCATCTTTCACGCAGTTGATACCGCCGGCCGGTTTAAAACCAACCATCCTTCCGGATATTTTATGATATTCTTTAATAGCCTGGCACATAATATAGGCGGTTTCAGGTGTAGCTGAAATATTTTCTTTTCCTGTTGACGTCTTGATAAAATCAGCTCCTGAGTACATGGCAAGAATTGATGCTTTTTTTATATTGCTGGCTGTTTTTAGTGCGCCAGTTTCGAGAATTACTTTCATTCTTTTATCCCCGCAAACTTCTTTGAGCTCTTCAATTTCGTCACACATGCCTTCATAATCACCATTTAGGAATTTACCTACGGATATTACAACATCAATTTCTGTTGCTCCTTCGTGAAGAGCCATTGCAGTTTCTGCAACTTTTATTTCTTGAAATGTTTGTGAAGAGGGGAAACCTGCTGAAACGCAAGTTATACCGACTTCTTCAACCTCTAAGGACTGACTTACGATTTGAGCAAAGCAAGGATAAACACAAATAGAAGCAACGTTTTTTAAATCAGGATATTTGTCTTCAAAATCATTTACTTTTTCGGTGAATTTTAAGACACTGTCTTCATTGTCGGTACATTTTAAGGATGTTAAATCTATACAATTGAATAAAAGTTTTTTAACCTCTAATGTATTATTTTGTTCAACTTTTTCTTCAATTAATTTTTTGACGGTTTTTGCAATCTCCTCATCTGATAGGGTAGTATTGTATTTACTAATTGCTTCATCATATTTACTATGTGTACCCTCGTAATTCTCTTCAGAATGTTGATGTTCCATTTTTATTTTAATTTGGGGTTATTAATATGTCTGTTTTTATCTCTTTTTGTTTTTTTCTCTATGTTTTTTTGAAATGCTTCGGTTAAGTTTACTCCGGTTTGATTTGCAAGACAAATCAGTACCCATAGTACGTCAGTCATTTCATCAGCCAAATTACATTCTTCTCCTTTTTTGAATGATTGATCTCCATATTTTCTGGCCATGACCTTAGCTAGTTCTCCGACTTCTTCTGTCAGAATTGCCATATTTGTCAGTTCGTTGAAGTATCGAACTCCATATGTTTTAATCCATTGATCTACTTGTGATTGAGCTTCTTCTAATGTTATACTCATTATATTTATTCTTTATTTTTTGTATCCATACAAATCGTTACAGGACCATTGTTTAGTAGTTCTACTTTCATATCTGCACCAAATTCTCCTGTTTCTACTTCTTTACCTAACATTGACGACAATTCTCTACAAAACAAATTGTAAAGAGGAATAGAAATCTCATGTTTGGCAGCTCTAATATAGGATGGCCTATTTCCTTTTTTAGTAGATGCAAGAAGGGTAAATTGACTGATTACTAATATATTGCCATCAATATCTATTACGGATTTATTCATTATCCCTTTTTGATCATCAAATATTCTCAAACCTATTATCTTTTTGCATAACCATTTGATATCTTCTTCATTATCAGAAGATTCAATGCCAATGAGAATTAATAATCCTTCTTGTATTGAACCTTTTATTTTCTGATTGATAGTTACCGAAGCATGACTGACTCTTTGAATAACTGCTCTCATCCTGTTTTTTTGTTTTTACAAATATACTAAACTTGAAGTTTCATTTATAGATTTTCCTTGATTATTTTTGCTTTTGCTTTTCCTACCAATTCAGCGATTTCTTCTAAATCGGCCTCTTTTATCCGTTTGACGCTTTTGAATTTTTTCAGTAAAGAATTTTTGCTTATTTGTCCTATTCCCTTTATTTCATCTAGGTTAGATCTTATTTGATTTTTGCTCCTTTTGTCTCTATGGAATGTAATGGCAAACCTATGAACTTCATTTTGGATTTGTTCTAGTAGATGAAATAGTGGACTTGTTTGTTTAATGCCGATTGTAAGAGTGGGGAATCCGTATAACAATTCGGATGTGTGATGACGATTATCTTTGGAAAGTCCCGCAATGGGAATATTTAAATGCAGTTCATCTTCTATGACTTCCCTTACTACTTCCATTTGGCCCTTGCCTCCGTCTGTTATTATCAAATCAGGTAATTTCAGTTCTTCTTCAATTGCTCTGGCGTATCTACGTCTGACAACTTCTTTCATTGAAGCGTAATCATCAGGTCCTACTACCGTTCTTATGATATATTTCCTATATTCATTTTTTGACGGTTTCCCTTTTTTAAATACGACGCAAGCTGCTACGGCATCATTTCCGGATATATTTGAATTATCAAAGCATTCAATTTGTAGAGGTATTCTAGGTAATTTCAGTTCTTCTTGTATCTCTTTTAAAAGTCTGATATTTCTTTGTTCAGGATTCAATTTTTCTGCCTGTTTCAGTCTGTCAAATTTATATTGTTTTACATTCAATAATGAAAGATCCAATAGTTTTTTTTTGTCTCCTCTTTGTGGAATTGTAAAAGAAATATCTTTTAGTTCTATGTTCAGTCCAAAAGGAATGATGATTTCTTTTGATTGACTGTGGTAGCGTTCTCTCATTTCAAAGATTCCCATGGCTAGTAATTCTTCAGGCGTTTCATCCATCTTTTTCTTGTATTCGAATGTAAAAGCCTGATTAATACTTCCATTTGTGACATGTAGATAGTTTATATATGCAACATTTTCATCATTTGCTATCGAGAATACGTCAATATTATGTAGTGCAGAACTCACTACTTCACTCTTTGATTGATAATCTTCTATTAAATTGTATTTATTTTTTATTTCTTGCGCCTCTTCAAATCTGAGTTCTGAGGCCAATGTTTGCATTTTTTGTATCATAGTCAAGCTTATCTCGCGTGTATTTCCCTTTAGAATCTCTTTTATTTCTTCGATGTTTTGCATATACTCTTCATGAGTTTGCTTTCCGATACAGGGAGCTTGACAGTTTTTAATATGATATTCCAAGCATACTTTAAATTTTCCTCGTTTTATATCATCTTGATTTAGGTTAAGACGGCAAGTTCTTATTTTGTATAGTTTCTTTATTAAATCAAGAACTGCATACATGGATGGAAGGTGACTGTAAGGACCATAATAAGAAGACCCGTTTCTGATAATTTTTCTAGTTTTAAATATTCTTGGGTAATATTCATTACTTATACAAATGGATGGATAAGTTTTGTCATCTTTTAGCAGAACATTATAACGTGGTTTGTATTTTTTTATTAGATTGTTTTCTAATAGGAGAGCATCTTCTTCGGAATGCACTACAATATATCTAATATCAGAAATCCGACTCACAAGCACTCGAGTTTTTATGGGTTGTTTCTCCTTATGAAAATAAGAAGAAACTCTCCTTTTTAAATTCTTGGCTTTCCCGACGTATATTATTTTCCCATCATCATTCAAATACTGATAGATTCCCGGGCCTTCTGGTAAATTGGAAACTATCCCTTTCAGATATTCTTTTTTTTCCTTATTTGCCATTTTTATTTCAGATTCCTTATTCTCTTTTCACTAATAAATTTTTAAAGACAAAGTAAAGTGTCGATTTCAATATCTTTGTTGAAAATCTCTCTTCCATGTAAGCCTTCCAGCTCAATTAAAAAATTGATAATAGTCTTCTTTGGATTTAGTTTTTGCACCAGGTTAAATGCTGCTTTCATTGTTCCGCCTGTTGCCAACAAATCATCATGAAGCAAAACAATATCATTTTTATCAATGGCATCTTTGTGCATTTGAATCGTATCTTTTCCATATTCTTTATCATAACTTTCTTCAATAACTTCTGCCGGTAATTTCCCTGGTTTTCGAATAGGTACAAAGCCTGCACCTAATCTAACAGCTAGTGCAGCACCCATAACAAATCCCCTTGATTCGATTCCAACTACTTTTGTGATGCCTTTATTTTTGTAGAGTTCATATAATGAGTCTTCCATTTCTTTAAGACATTTAGCATCTTTAAATAGGGTTGTAACATCCCTGAACATGATTCCTTTGATTGGAAAATCAGGGATTGTCCTCAAGTTTTCAAGTAATAAGTTTTTATTCATTTTTATATATAATATTTTAAATTGTTCCACGTGAAACAAAGCTGTGCTAACGTCCCAATAATACTAGTATTACGTTTATATCGCTTGGAGAAACGCCTGGTATTCTACTTGCTTGAGCCAAGGTTTCAGGATCTATTTTTGCAAGTTTCTGTCTTCCTTCCGTTGAAATGGATAATAATTTACTATAATCAAATCTCCCTTTTATTTTAATATTTTCTAGACGTTGTGATTTTTCTGCAATTATTTTTTCTCGTTCAATGTAACCTTGATATTTAATTCGTACTTCGGCAGCCTCAATTATTTCTTCTTTTCTATCTATAATGTTGTTAATTATTTCTTTAAAAAGTTTTATTTCATCGGCAATATTTTCCAAATTGATTTGGGGACGATTTATCAAATCGATTAATTTGCAACCATGAATGAGTGGTGCTGTCCCGATTGATTTTAAAAAAGGATTGATAAGTGCCGGTTTGATCGAATATTTTTTTGAAAAATCGATTATTTTTTCTATATCTTTTCTTTTACTTATCATAGCCTTATATCTGTCGTCCTTTACTAATCCAATGTGATAAGATTTTTCTGTTAAACGCATATCCGCGTCATCTTGTCTTAATAAGATTCTATATTCAGCTCTTGAGGTAAACATTCTATAAGGTTCATCCACTCCTTTTGTAACTAAATCATCGATTAAAACGCCAATATATGCTTCATCCCTTCCTAGTATAAAAGGTCCTTTTCCTTGACAATTTAATGCTGCATTTATTCCTGCTATAATTCCTTGTCCACCGGCCTCTTCATAACCGGTGGTGCCGTTCACTTGTCCCGCAAAAAAAAGATTTTTAATTTTCTTTGATTCCAGCGAGTGTTTTAATTGAGTCGGATCGAAATAGTCATATTCAATCGCATAGCCAGGACGATATATAACTATGTCTTTAAAAGCCGGAATTTTCTTTAAAGCTTCAATTTGAATATGAATCGGTAGTGAAGACGAAAACCCATTTAAGTATAACTCACGTGTGGTTTCTCCTTCCGGCTCTAAAAATAATTGATGCTTTTCTTTGTCCGGAAATGTAACGATTTTCGTTTCTATACTTGGGCAGTATCTTGGACCTATACTTTTTATTTCTCCGTTGAATAGGGGAGAATCCGGAAGTCCTTTCCTTAAGACTTCGTGCACTTCTTCATTTGTAAAGCAGGTCCAGCAGGGGAGTTGTTTAAGTTTTTTGGATTCTCCCATGAAAGAAAATTTGTGAAAATCATTTTCTCCGTCTTGAGTATCCATACATTCAAAATGAACACTTCTTCCATCAATTCTAACAGGAGTTCCTGTTTTCATTCTACCTGCCCTAATCCCATGGCGGGTAATAGATTCAGTAAGCATATATGAAGCGGGTTCGGCAATTCTTCCGCCGGGCAATTGAGTATGTCCGAAATGTAAAAGCCCATTAAGAAAAGTTCCAGCCGTAATTATCACACATTTGGCTTTAAAAGTTATGTCCAGATATGTAGTTACGCCTTTTATTTCACCATTCTCTACGATAATTTCTTTTACTTGATCTTGCCAGATATGAAGGTTAGGTACATTTTCTAGAATTTCACGCCAGGCCCAGATAAATTTTCCTCTATCACATTGAGCACGTGGACTCCACATAGCCGGTCCCTTTGAACGATTCAACATTCGGAATTGGATAGCTGTTTTATCAGCTACAATGCCCATATAACCTCCCAATGCATCAATTTCACGGACTATTTGTCCTTTTGCGATGCCTCCGACAGCCGGGTTGCAACTCATTTGTCCAATCTTATTCATATCCATGGTAATCAGACAAGTTTGTGCTCCCAAATTTGCTGATGCAGCGGCAGCTTCATTTCCTGCATGACCGCCACCGATAACGATTACGTCGTAAGTAAATTCCATTTTTATCCTTACCTTCAAAAAATCAATAGCTTGCAAAGGTAAATAAAAAATGGGAGAGAGCCTATACTTGACTTTTAAAATTCATTTTTATTTGTTCATCA
>CAZKSK010000071.1:0-9974 GCA_964555225.1 uncultured Bacteroides sp. | reverse complement strand
TGCTCTATTAGGTGGAATAGTTGGGAAAATAGCTGGTAATACGGCAGTAGGTGCAGCAGTAGGCGCGGCAGTCGGTACAGGCGCAGGTGTTATTATTGGTAAAAAGATGGATAAGGCAAAAGCAGAAGCCGAAAAAGTTCAGAATGCAAAAGTTGAGGAAATTACTGATGCAAATGGATTGAAGGCTGTCAAGGTTACGTTTGATTCCGGAATTCTTTTTGCTACAAATAAATCCGATCTAAATTCATCTGCAAAAAATTCTTTAAGTAAATTTTCCGAAGTACTGAATTCAAATAGGGATATGGATATTGCTATTTATGGTCATACAGATAATACCGGAAGTGATGCGATTAATGACCCTTTGTCATTGAGACGTGCACAATCTGTCGAAAATTATTTGCAAAGTTGTAATGTAACGGCCAATCAATTTAAGGCAATTCAGGGCATGGGTTCTAAATCTCCTGTATCGGATAATTCAACAGCTGCAGGTCGACAAGCCAATCGTCGTGTTGAAGTCTATATGTATGCAAGTGAAAATATGATTAAAGAAGCAGAAAGTCAAGCCGGAAAATAGTGAGATTCAAAATTAAAAGAGGGAAATGGGTCATTCTATTTCCCTTTTTTATTCCATTTAATAAAACTTGTATCTGATGCTTTAGGTTTTGTTGAGGTCTTTGTCTTTGGTTTTAGTCCTGTTCCTTTTTTATTTCTTCCCCATTTAAATAAATCTTTCCAATTATTAAATTCTTTTTTAAAAACAATGCCGACGCCCTGTGTTGTTAAAGTAGATTTTGCAAAATAGCGATCGTTGGTTTCATTGTATCCTTTTAAGCTAATATCACCAGACGGTGTTAATAACCATTGAACATCAAAATCTCCCACAAAATTGTTATTTTTTAAGGCATTTTCCTTATAGCCGAAATTACCATTGATGAGGAGACGATTATTAAGCATTCGTCCGGAAAGCATATTTTCCCATTCTACATCTGTCCATCCATTAGTACCCGTACTAAGATTTGTTCCAAAGTTCCAATTATTATTATTAATGAATTGTCCCAACATATTGTTAACTTGTCCGGAAAGAGTCGAAGACAAAAGTGAACTCATGGCAGAAGATTGAGTGCCTGTTCCGTTTGCACGAGCATATTCATAAGTATAAAAGCGTCCCACTCCCAAAAGATAAATGATTTGCATGTTCATTTCTTCATCTGTACTGATAAGGCTTTTTACCATTTCTTTTTCTTCTTCATTTACAGTTGGTAATTCCAAATCAAACTTAAAAACAGGATGGAGCAATTTTCCACTTAAATTCATCAGGCAATTTACTTTTACATTGTTTTGTGAAAAATTACCGCTTGATGTTAAATCACTTAAAGATACGTTATTAACAGTATATACAGCTTGTACATCTAAGTCGGCGGCCATAGGATCTCCACTAAATAATACGGAACCTTGTTTAAGTTGGAAATCTTTTCGAATGACTTGTTGCATACTAAGTTTATAAACGCCTTGAGTAATATTATAATCTCCGAACATACGAAAATCTCCTTTATTGTAATAGGAAGCTCTAATGTTTCCTTTTCCGTGGCAAGTGATATTATCTCCGGCTACAGGGTCCATTATTACTTTCAGAGTCGCATCCGGTGTTGCATCAATCAGCATGTTTATACGGACATCCATAGGGGTATTATCTGTTGTTATTTCGTTATTTTTATCATCTGAGTCGAAATTGACGATAATATTGTCTTCTTCCCGTTTCGGTGATTTATCATAAAAGGTAATGAATTGGCGATTAGTTATTTCATCCGGACTTCCGGCATTATAGACAAAGAGTGTTTTATTGTTTGTAGTCATATTTACATTTACATTTAAGGCGTTTCCACCACCTGTAATATTGGCCGTACCGGTACCATATACACTCCCGTAAAAAGGTAGTCCGTTGAATGTTTTTGTATCATAGCACAGTAAACCTTGCGAATCTATATCAAATGAATATTGTAGATTATGCAAACAATGATGTTTCACAGTTCCGTTTACAACGCCTTTGTTACCTTCTGCATCTGAGATAGTAATATGATTAAATGAAATAAGGTCAGGTCTTAGATGAATTGAATCCTGTTTTATAATAAAAGGAGTATTTAGAACTTTCAGATTTGCTTTTATATCAGCACACATATCACCTTCCAGATTAAGCATGCTAAATGGACCGAAAACACGAATCCATCCTTTTCCTCTTCCTTCTATATTACTAAAGATACCTCCGACAAATGCGTTTGAATTAAGAAAAGCAAGATTACTTTGGTTTGCCGTGATAAATAAATCGAGACCTTTTTTCGCTGGTGAAACGATGCCTTCCACATGGGTTGTACTGATTCCGGGTTCAGCTATATGTGCGTTTAAGTAAATACCTTTTTGTTGTTTATCATATTTTCCATAAATATTCATATCTCCCATAAGACTATTTTCAAAAGTAAAGTCACGAATAGTCAAATATGTATCGGCATTAGGAGAATTCAATGCTGAACTTATGTAGGCTTTTCCTGTAGCTAAACCATTAAAGTTGACCGGATGGAAATGAAGCACGTCAAAAACATATTCCAAATTAATATCTTGCAGGTCAACAACAAGGGAATCACTTCGTTTTTTATCCATAATACCGTCAATTTTCAAGTGTTGATCTTTATGTTCAAATAGAAAATTATTTATTTTAATATTATTGGGCCTAAAATTAATTTCAGAAGGATGAATGTGCCATGTGGTGTCATTTACTATAACTTCTGTTGGTTGAATATGCAGATCAACAAGTAATTTTGGGTCTTTATCTTCTGATTTAAAGAAATTTGCAATAGATGAAAATTCTCCACTGTATGTGGTCCTAGTATTATTTCCCCAGCTAATATCAGTTTTTAATTGATCATTGTGTGCCGAAGCATTTACAACAAGATTGAGTATAGCTCCTTTTGACATATTTTTTGCTACGCGGATAGTGCAATTAAAAGTATCCGCAGGATTTTCGCAGATTATCATTCCGGATTCATAACGATTGTTATTGTAATTGAACGAAGGAAAATACCCTTCAATTTTTAATTTATTGTCTTTGTCACTGAAATACCCGTTAATTTTACCGGCCGAATTCAGATGAAGTGGAATCTCTAAAACCTTATCCCAGAAATCAGATTTGTAAATATCTGCCTGGAAAGTAAAATTATTATGAGTTTGTTTTTTCTTATTGATCGTAAGTAATGAAGGTATATATTTTTGAATAGTGCTCATAATACTTGTTGGAATGGTTGCATATGAGTAATCACCTGTAATTGTCGCTCGAATAATTTCCGAATTTATTTTTAATCGTTTTTCTCCCTTTCCCGTTTTATCCGCTAGAATTATCATTTTATTCATTTGATAGTTTTTGTCTTGAGCTTTCATACGCAAGCTGTCGATAGTTATGCTACCTACCATATTGTCTGGAGAATTACCGGTAAATAAAGCATTCAGAGTAAGTGAAAAATCTGTATTTTTATATTTATTTATCAGGTTCAAATTATATGGATTCAATTTGTTAACCTTGACACTAAGGTTGAAATATGGTTTTTTTTGAACCGTGTTGAATGCTCCGTCTAAATTTAATGATATATTATTATCGTTAAGAGAACAAGTCCCATCGAACCCTCCATTTTGAAAAATACCGTCAAGTTTTATGTTTTTATATTCGTATCCATTGTAAAAGAAACTGGCAATATTACCGTTTACTTTACTATCGAGATATTTTGCATTAATATTTTTACCTGATACATCTCCGCAAAATGAGATTTTACCTATATTATCGTTATCAAGTAATCTACCTAATTCAAAGCCTTCGCATTCCAAACGTCCTTCGTATGTTTTTTTTCTTCCGTTGATATTCATGTCGGCTTTTGCTATACCCAATCCTGTGCGTATGGTTCCATAAGTTGCTATGCCATTTGTATTTAAATGAACTTCTCCTTTGAAATGTATATTTCCCAGTCTCGATAGGATAGGAGGTGTTTCAGTGAAATTAGGTATCATGCTTTTAAGGAGAATGTGCATTCCTGTATTATTTATAGTTAAAGCAGTAATCTTTCCAGTCATTGACGGTTTTTCTTTTCCTTTTAAGTTATGCAATAATACACTGGCGTCTAATTGAATATCTTTATGAACTGATTGAATATGTATTTTTTTAATGTCGATATGGTTTATATCACCTTCCGCCATTAGATTTGCTTGCAAGGGGTCGTCAGCTTGTTGTAGTGAAGGAATGAAAGAAGATATATCACTTAGAGTTATGGTTGACTTTCTTAATGCTCCTCTGTATTTTATGGATTCAGTTAATATTTTATTTGCCTTCATGCGATAGTTTATCCAAATTGAATCAAAATTGACTTTAGTGGCAGGAAGTTCCAATTTGAAATTTGTCAGATACATGTTTTTTTTATTTGCAATGACTTTCATTTGTAACCGTTCTAAATGAAAATCTGAATGTTCATCAAAATCCATACGGCGAATTGAAATATTCAATGAATCCTTATTTAGAGCTTTTAAAGATATGTTGGCATTAAAATGATTTATACCCAAATGTTTAATATTGAATTTTTGAGGCGTTTTCGGTATAAACCATTCGTCATAACTTATATTTCCTCTTCGAAGAAGTAATGAATTAATACGAAGATTGATCGGTTTACTGTTCCCTTTTTTATTAGAAGATAATGCATCTATTATAAATTGATAATTAGGTTTTGTTTTGGGTGATTTTTTATAAAGTCTGGCAGTAAATCCAAATAATTGTGCACTACCAATTGATATTTTACCTCTCATTATTTCTCTTAAATTGAATTTAGCTGATATTCGGGATGCTTTTAACATCATTTTGTTATCTTGGTCATTCAATGAGATTCCGTCTATTATTATTCGGTTAAAAAGACCCATATCTATACGGTCAATGTATACTTCTGTTTTAAGTTTATTTTTTAGTTCATCAGCTACAGCAACAGAAAACTTATGCTGAATGAATGGTATATTCAGCAAAGTAATTACACCTATGTACAAGCCGATAATGATAGCAAGTGTAGTACGGATGATTCTACTAAGTCTTTTGATAGGCAGTTTTATTAAAATAGTTATGCAAAAATAATAAAATACTTTTTCATGACTTTATAACTTTTGGCTTTTTCTTATCTATTAACTAAATTATTATGTTTCAATTTTCCATCAAATTAAAGAAAAACATTACTTTTGCATTGAAATACCAATGAATAAATATATTAATAAAAGTAAAGAATGAAAAAACGACTCATCACGTGTATGGCTATTTTAGTAGCTTTAGCCGGTTATGCACAAAGTGGAAGCATTACTCTTGAAATGCTTAATCAAATAAAAAAAAGTTATACAGCCACTTCCTCTGATAAAGCTTTGGTTAATGCAATTACTAATACGGATATTCGTACTTTGGCAATAAACCGTGATACACAAGGTGAACTTGATACTTATTTTAGTAATCGAGTTCCAACTATAGGTATTACCAATCAACAATCCAGTGGAAGATGTTGGCTTTTTACAGGATTGAATGTACTTCGTTCACGTTTAATTGCAACAAAAAAACTGGATGGTTTTGAATTTTCTCAATCTTATTGTTTTTTCTGGGATCAATTGGAAAAATCTAATTTATTCTTACAAAGTATAATTGATAATGCAAAGAAACCGATGAATGATAAGACTGTTGAATGGTTATTTAAAAATCCAATTAGTGATGGCGGTACTTATACCGGAGTTGCCGATCTTGTTACCAAGTATGGTTTAGTACCCAAAAGTGTAATGCCGGAGTCTTATAATTCTGATAATACTTCACATTATGCTGAATTGATGAAAAACAAGTTACGTGAGTTCGGACTTGAACTTCGAGACATGTACTCTAAAGGGAAATCAATAAAAGAACTTGAAACTCGCAAGACTGCGATGTTGGGTACTGCTTATCGCATGTTAGTGCTATTTTTTGGGGAACCTGTCAATGAATTTCAGTATGCTTTTCGCGATAAAAACGGGAAACCTGTAAGCGAGACAAAAACGTATACTCCTAAATCTTTTTATGAAGAAGAAGTGAAACATGGAGTAGATCTGAATAATGATTTCGTTATGTTGATGAATGATCCCAGTCGTCCTTACTGGCAGGTCTATGAAATAGATTTGGATCGACATCTTTATGAAGGACATAATTGGCTATATGTTAATCTTCCTATAGAAGAAATAAAAAAAATGGCTATTCAGTCAATTAAAAATAATGAGGTCATGTATTTTTCTTGTGATGTAGGCAAGTTTATTGATCGGAAAAGAGGACTACTTGATGTGAATTATTATGATTATGATGATTTGTTGGGTATTAAGTTCGGCATGGATAAAAAACAAAGAATTCAGACTTTTAGTAGTGGTTCTTCACATGCAATGACTTTGACAGCAGTTGATTTGGATCAGAATGGGATCTCTAAAAAATGGCTTGTAGAGAATAGTTGGGGACGTAATAAGGGATATGATGGTTTTTTGATTATGACAGACAAATGGTTCGATGAATATATGTTTCGTTTGGTAGTTAATAAAAAATATGTACCTGCTAAAGTACTTTCTATATTAAATAATAAACCTGTAAAACTTCCGGCTTGGGATCCGATGTTTTCTGAAGAAGATTAAAAACTTAATAGTTATTCTTGGAAAAGTGAATTGAAATTATTTGTGTGCGAGCACAAAAATAATTAAAGAATTTTTTCTTTATTAATTTCGATAAACATTCATTTTTCTGAGAACAATTTTGTAATTTTGCGGAAATTTTAAAAAAACCATTAAAAATAGTATATGGCAAATGTTATAAAATTGCGTAAAGGCTTGAACATAAACCTGAAAGGAAAACCTGCTACGGAGATAATTTCAGTGAAAGCAGCAGAGAACTATGCATTAGTCCCTGATGATTTTCATGGAATGATACCTAAGGTAATGGTTAAAGAACAGGAGTATGTGAAAGCGGGCGATGTTTTGTTTGTGGACAAAAATTGCCCTGACGTTAAGTTCGTATCTCCTGTTAGTGGTACGGTAATAGCTGTACAACGCGGTGATAGACGAAAAGTTATGAGTGTCCAGGTGAAAGCCGAAGCTCAGCAGCAGTTTATAGATTTTGGCGTAAAGGATGTCGCTTCTATGTCAGGAGAAGAAGTAAAGACCGCTTTATTGAAAGCTGGTCTTTTTGCTTTTTTTATGCAGCGTCCTTATCAAATTGTGGCCGATCCGTCGACTACACCTAAAGCTATTTTCATATCTGCTTTTGATACAATGCCCCTCGCTCCGGATTTTGAGTTTGTGCTTAAAGGACAGGAAAAAGATTTTCAATGTGGTCTTGATGCTTTGTCAAAGATTGCAAAGACTTATCTGGGAATAAGTGTAAATCAAAAATCAGCTGCTTTAACTGTACCGAAGAATGTAACGGTAAATGTATTTGATGGGCCGAATCCAGCAGGCAATGTAGGTGTACAAATTGCTCATATTAATCCTGTTAATAAAGGAGAATTTGTATGGACAATAGGATCTGAAGAAGTGATATTCATTGGTCGACTATTTAATACAGGTAAGGTTAATTTCACTCGGACAATAGCTTTAGCCGGTTCTGAAGTGATTAGACCGGCTTATGTAAAAATCATCTTGGGATCACAGCTTACTAATCTTTTAACCGATAAATTGACTTCAGGTAAACATTTGCGTATTATTAACGGGAATGTATTAACAGGATATAAGACTACAGCAGAGAGCTTTTTAGGTGCTCATTCTACCCAAATTACAGTTATTCCGGAAGGAGACGATGTTAATGAATTTTTAGGTTGGATAGCTCCCCGTATGAATGATTATAGTGCAAATCATTCATATTTCAGTTGGTTGTTGGGAAAAAAGGAATACGCTCTTGATTCTCGAGTAAAGGGAAGTGAACGCCATATGATTATGAGTGGCGAATATGATAAAGTATTTCCGATGGATATATTTCCTGAACAATTGGTGAAAGCCATTATCGCAGGCGATATTGATCGTATGGAAGCTTTGGGCATTTATGAAGTTGCGCCTGAAGATTTTGCCGTATGTGAATTTGTAGATTCTTCTAAATTGGAATTGCAGCGCATCGTTCGTCAGGGCTTGGATGCTATGCGCGCCGAGATGTGATAATTTTGATATTAAGTAATTATTTAAATAAATAAAACTTTGAAAGCTTTAAGAAATTATCTCGACAAGATAAAGCCGAACTTTGAAGAGGGAGGCAAGTTCCACGCATTCCGTTCTGTTTTTGACGGTTTTGAAACATTCCTGTTCGTACCTAATACGACTGCAAAATGTGGAGCTAATATACACGATGCAATTGACAGCAAACGAATCATGTCTATGGTGGTCATCGCTTTGATGCCGGCCTTGCTGTTTGGTATGTATAATATAGGTTACCAGAATTATCATGCTGCCGGAGTAGCTGGTTCTTTTTGGGAAATGTTTGGTTATGGTTTTTTGGCTGTTCTACCTAAGATAATTGTTTCTTATGTAGTCGGTTTAGGAATAGAATTTATTGTTGCTCAATGGAAGCATGAGGAAATTCAGGAAGGATATCTGGTAACAGGTATGTTAGTACCCTTGATTGTTCCTATTGATTGTCCACTATGGATCTTAGCAATTGCATGTGCTTTTGCAGTCATTTTTGCGAAAGAAATTTACGGTGGTACCGGTATGAATATTTTTAATGTAGCATTAGTCACACGTGCATTTCTATTTTTCTCTTATCCTTCTGTAATGAGTGGTGATGCATGTTGGGTTGCTAAAGAAAGTATTTTTGGTTTGGGAAACAATCTTCCGGATGCTTTTACAGCTGCCACTCCTTTAGGACAGGTTGCAACGAATGCATCTGTTAATACATCTTTGTTTGATCAATTTGTAGGGTTGATCCCAGGTTCTATCGGTGAAACCAGTGTTATCGCTATAGCGCTTGGTGCTATTATTTTGTTGTGGACCGGAATAGCAAGTTGGAGAACGATGATCAGTGTATTTGTAGGTGGTATCGTAATGGGACTAATTTTTAATGTATTCGGTTCTGCAGACAATTCAGCCGCAATGATGCCTTGGTATCAACATATTGTATTGGGTGGTTTTTGTTTTGGAGCTGTATTTATGGCTACCGATCCTGTGACTTCACCGCGTACAGTAAAAGGTCAATATATCTATGGTCTCCTTATTGGCGCTATGACTATTATTATTCGTGTTCTTAACCCGGGTTATCCGGAAGGTATGATGCTTTCGATTCTGTTGATGAACGTCTTTGCTTCACTTATCGATTATTTCGTTATTCAAAGCAATATCAATAGACGAGCTAAACGTGCAATTAAAAATTAATTAAGGAATATGGCTACAAAGAAATTTAAATGTAAGGTATGCGGCTACATTTACGAAGGTGATGCGGCTCCGGCCAAATGTCCTCAGTGCCAATCCCCATCGTCAGCATTCGAGGAAATTATCGAAAAGACTGTCGATAATGGGAATGAGGCAATTGTTGCAAAGCCAAAGAAAAAGGGTATTGATACGGGAGGTAATGGTTATACTATTATATATTCCTGTATTGTAGTAGTTATAGTTGCTTTTTTATTGGCGTTTGTATCCAAAGCTCTTGAACCTCAGTCAAAGGCTAATGAACGTATTGATAAAAAAAGCCAGATACTTTCGGCTCTCAATATTCGTGGGATTGATAAAGCACAAGTGGAATCAAAATATAAGGCAGTGATTATAGCCGATCAAATTATTAAATCTGACGGCTCTATTGTTAAAGATGGTAAGAGTCAGGATAAAGATGGGTTTACGATAGAAGATAAAAGTATTTCTGCTGATAATCTTCCTTTATATGTTTGTAAGGTGAATGGTGAAACCAAGTATGTAATTCCCTTAACAGGAAAAGGCTT
>CAZKSK010000070.1:0-10005 GCA_964555225.1 uncultured Bacteroides sp. | reverse complement strand
ATTGATAATCTTCCTATCAATAATAAGTTTTTGACTCATATCTCATGATGTCAGTCATGGGACCTTTTTTCAAAAACTTATTATTGATAGGAAGATTATCAATCCTCGTCACTTTATGTAAAACATTTCCAACAGAGTTGAAATGGCCCAATTCCAATGTAGGATGATCCCGTTTAATTAATAGCTTACCTGTCTCATACACGTTTATTCTTTCTTTGGACTCAATATCAAAAGTTATCTCAAGTGATTCATAAACAAGGTCTTGTTTAGAAAGACAATACTTCAACATTGTCAGATACTTATCAAATTCTATGAACATCGGTAATAGTCCAAATAATCCTATTATTCCGATTATTAAAGCTGCTGTATTCATAATCTTTTATTTATATTATAGTTTACGAAAAAATATATTTCAGAAACAACTACCGCAGCATTTGTGAATAGCAGTTGCTTTGCGTTTAGTTTTTATGCTTTCTTATTATCTACTTATAATTAATCTTCTGATTCTCACAATACAAAAGAAACTTGGCTAATATATCGTTCCATTGTTTTAGGTTATATTTACAAACAACCTTGCACTCCTTGTCATAAACCAGAGTATATCTAAAACCAAGTTGCTTTAATGTCTTCACTTTAACTCCCGATATATATGTTACTACCTTGTCCTCATTACCATATTTTTCAGAAAATTTTATGACTTGATTCAAAAAGAGATATAATTCTTTTGCATTTCCTTTATAGTATTCTACTTCATATGCACCTTTAACCCAGTCGTCAAAATAGAGCTGATACCCCCACAACGAAAACGTATCGCCTTGAACTTTATCCAAGCTTTCCAGAACTTTCCAATGTGACAGGTATGTTTCTGTGATCTTGTCTTTAAATACCGTTTCTAATTTATATGTTTGTGAAAATAAGTTTATCGAAAGAATGCCAAACAACGTTATAAGAATAATTTTTTTCATTTTGAATTATTTTTGTAGTTAATAAATTATTTATATTTTACTTGACGTACCCAAAAATAAGTAGATTTATTCTTTATAGCAATATTTATATATAATATTATGAAATATTTCTTATTTCATAATCAGACTTGTAATTTTTTCTTCCAAGTCTTTTCCTCTCAAATCTTTTGCAATAATTATTCCTTCAGGATTTAAGAGAAATGTTGTTGGATATCCATATATGCCATATCTTTCTTTTATTTTATTAATATCGGTTGATTGTATTTGGGGCCAAGTTATTGATTGCTCATCAATTATTTTATCAAGTGCATCTGATGGACTGTCACCTACAATTCCAATTATTTCAAATTTCGACTTATCTATTTTCTTATACAAATTGACAAGATTCGGTATTTCTTGTCTGCAAGGTCCACACCAGACAGCCCAAAAATCAAGCAATACATATTTACCTCTTAAACCCTCAGATGAGATTTTAGATTTTGTTTTAAAATCATCACCTTCAAACAGGTAAGACTTATATCCTATTTGAGTTGATGTTAATTGACTCTTTTGCAAATTCACTTTTTCTAAAATCAGTTTATTTTTATTTAAATTTACGCCTATATTCCTGTAAATATCACCCTGAATTTCAATGAATTCATTTTTTGCAACGGTCTCTTCATTGCTAACTTTCTTATTTTTTCCAATACTATCGTTTATTAAAACGATGCAGGGATTTTTATAAGATAAATCTGTAAAGTTATCAGAACAAACTGCAATTTCTGTACCTTTATAGTTAGCTGTTGTATATTCGGGAAAATTACACATAAACATATTGTTTTCACTCATGTAAGCAATGAAAAGTCGAGTGTTGACTCTTGTCTTTTTATTACCAATGTAACTTTCAAACGATATTTTGATAGAATTGGCCAAAGCTATTGAATCTTTATTTGCATTTTTACAGGTATTTAAGTCAATTGGTCTAAATGTCTTATCATCACTAAAATCAAGATTATTGTTTGCATCAACGATCATCTCAACAACACCTGCAGAGTCCTTTCCATAAGCAAATGCTATGTTACATTTCAAAGGCTCTTTGGATAAGTTTAACGAATCAGGAGTCCAATCCCATGATCTTTGTAATTCTTCATATCTTTCCTTAGTAATATTTCCAAGAAAATAGTTTTGATAAACTGATTGGTAAACGTTTGTTTCAATATCTCCAAATTTCACATCGGACCATCTTGAGGGAACTCCTGATACTTTAAGATAGGTCTTTTTCCAAGGATCGTTAGCATCTTCCGAATAAGGAGATATTCCACCTAAAGCTGACTTAAAAGGACCGTACCCATTTCTAGGGGTTAATGAAATTTCTATTTTATTATTATTCTGTGAATAACTTAATGAACAGTTTATACAAAGAATAATTAACATTATCGGTTTGAAATTCATAGTAATGGTTATTAAAGTGTTAGTATAATAATTTTAATAAAAATCTAGTTCTCTAGGTATAAGTATTCATGATTATTTTCTTATAACAAAATATTGTTATGCGTTTAGTTTTTTTGCTTCATTATTAAAGAAGTTTTCCAATTTTTCTTTTCCAAATTGTGGAGCTTGCATATCCATAACCATAGTTGTCATAAAAAATTCAATCGAGCCATACGTTTTTGAACTCGTAAAAGTCCGAACACTCCAAAGAGCAAGTTTCCTTATCCAATCGGGCAAATGAACTATTTTAATCTTCTTTCCATACGCTTTCAATGCTAATTCTGCAATTTCATTTTGATAATATTTAAAATTATGGATTACGTAGAAGCTTCCTTTCAAATTTGCTAACGTGTCCGTCTTCTCCTACTATTATTGATTCTCCACTTTTATAAACAGTATTTGTAAATTTTGAATCATTGCTCAAGGTTAATATTTTAATTTTTCCATTCGGATAAAAGTATACAGGTTTCAAAAGACTACTTTGACACGGAAAGCCTTGTATCTTTTGGCTTCTTGACAGGAAACAGTTTTTTAAGTTGCCGTTATCATAAAGCTCCGTAGTAATTTTACTCCCCCCTTTACATTCTACATGATTTATTATCACATCTTTTGAAAACCAAATATATTTAATCTTATCGTGGTTTTGCTCATCAAAAAAAACAGTGGAATTAGAAGGAATCGTGTAATTATTCATTTTTATATCCCTTGCTGTCTTAAATTGTTTTATTTGTCCATTTTCAAAGAATCGGATCCATGAAATACACTTGTATCCATTTAAAGTAACCGTATCGCTAAGCTTACATTTCATAATCTTTCCACCGGGATAATACTCCGCTGTATTGTCGAAAAAAGAAATCGTTCCTGAATCATTCGACAATGAATTTGTCTTTATTGAAGTGCATCCCGCAACAATCAATATTGTTACACAAATGGGAAACAAAATCTTTTTCATACGTTATATTTTAATTCAGATAGAAATTTAATTTGGAAAATTCACTATCAAATCAAGCACCTTTATCTTTAATGTATTTTACTTAACGAACTCAAATATAAACATATATATTTAATAAAAGAATTTCTATATAAAATATTTCGAAATATAATGATTTATTCTAGTTCCCATAGAATTTCATATACTTTTCAATATTCGATTTTATATATTCAATGCTATGATGTCCTTTAAAAATATGATTTTGAGATTCAATTCCCTTCTCTGTTAGAATTTTGTTTAAAATAGAACAGCCTTCATAAAACCCTCCTTCATAGTATCCACAAGGTAAATACACTAAAATGGACATTTCCTTACTTAAATATTTACTTTGAATTATTATTTCCTCTATTCTTGATTTTGCCATTTATTTTTGTACTTTACTATTTCATAATAAATATTAAAAGATTCAACTGCCATTACTCCCTTAGGTACTGAATTTATAGCCGTGCAACAAAACCTCCGCCAGGGACTAACTTAACAGTTAAAGTATCGCTGGGCGTTAATAATTGTTCCTTACGGTCAATACGGGTATTAATAAGTTTATCATCATAAATTAATGTTGCTCGAGTCTGCTTTTTAAGAAAATCCAATGGTATTTTAATTTCTCTTTCAGTGTCTCCATTCATTACGCCGATCCACCATGTATCACCTTTGCGGCGAGCATAGGCAACCACCTCCCCGATCTCAGTACACGACAACACTTTGGTCTCATCCCATGTTGTGGGTATCTCTTGAAACAAATCCAACATAGGGCTTTCGAGATAGAATTTATATTGGTCGGTAAAATGTGTTATCGGCGAAAGATATACGATTGCCTGTGCAAACTCATGTGCCCAAGTAAATTTTGTAGTGGACAGTTCCTTAGGATTTAAAATAACCGGCGTAATATCGGCTGCACCTGCCATTAAACGGGTAAACGGCAAGCAAACGTCCTGTTCCAAAGGTTCAACCCTTCTATATCTCGTCATGTGATATTCATTACCACGAACAGCTTCCCGTGTAATGTTATTTGGATAGGTGCGACTTAATCCTGTAGGTTTTACACTTCCATGAAAGTTCAATAATAATTTCAAATCGGCACAATCCTGCATAGTACCCATGTACCACTGCATGATATCCGAAGTAGCGTCAGGTATAAAATCGATTTTGATTCCGGCGGCTCCTATGGCCTTAATCTTTTCCAAATATGCCCGACGTTTATCTGCCTGACGCATTTCTTTGGAATCGACCCATACAATTGATTTAACACCAACACTTTTCCCGTAAGTAATAACATCAGCCAGCAAGGCCCACTGGTCTTTACCCGGCATACTCCAATAACGCCAGCCATCATCAACAAGATAATATTCCCATTTTAATTTTGCTGCGGCATCATACCAATTTTTCTGATCGTCATACACCGGGCTGCCGACACTCCACCATTGCCACAAACAGCGACCTGGTTTTACCCAGGAAAAATCCGTTCCATGTGCCGGTGCAGGACAAAGATTCATTAATAAATCCGAATTTACCAGATCCGTTAAGTTTCTTGCAACAATTGTTGTTCTCCATGGTGATACTTGATAACCAAGATAAGTACCTACCAGAACAGATGATCTATCATCAGTTCCTTGTTTAATATCCCATCCGCCTTTGGCAAAAGGGAAAGAAGCTTTCAACGAGTTGCCATTTCTAATAAAAGACATATCGGAAAAGTTTTCACAATCAGCCTCGGAAATCGAAAGGAAATGTCCTTCAACTTCAAAAGTAATCGGTCCCATCACTGGTTTGCTTTGTGGTATTTTTTCTAATTCCGTTGCATAACTAAGAGCTTCGTAAGATTGATTAAAACCCGACCATGCTACTTTCTTTGTTTTTTCTGGAAGATTCCATGAAGTATCTTCACTGTCGATGTGCTTGGAACCTTTGGGTAATGTATATCGGATTCCAACCCCATCGTTATAAACACGAACTATGAGTTTATAAGCTTTTCCAGCCGTTTCAACGGGTATTACAGCTTCATTGGCACGATTATATGCAATTGAATGATTTCCAAAAAGAGTATACTTTTCATCTATTTTAGAAAGAATAGGTTTTGACTGGATTTTTGCACCATTTCCTAAATCAATATGATCGACTACAAGCCCTAAAGGTGATGTTTTCAACACTTGTACACCATCTGATTTGATAGAGTACGAAAGTCGACCTTCGTTGGTGACAGAAACCAAAACGGAAACTTGCCTGTCCGGACTGATAATTTTAACTTCATTTTTGGCCAATGCTACATCCATTCCGATGACCAAAAATATTAATGCAATAAATACTTTAGTTCTTTTTTTCATAATATTATTTTTTTATTTAAGTTAGTTTTATCGGTATACAAAAATCAACAATAAATTTTTCTCCATTAGGTGCCTTGGGATAAGTTTCGAAATAGGGTTTGTCATCCAGCTCGTAACCACTGTTAGGCAACCATTGTCCATAAAGCCATTCCCATGCTGCCTGAAAATCGTTACTTGTAAGTTCAAAGTGAGCTATTGCATATCTTGCAGCTCCAATTTCCATTTTACCAATTTCTCCACTCACTTTTGTCTCCGGTGGAACCGTTATACACAGACTCATCCGCAGTTTGTCACTAAGTGCCACCTTAGGATCATCATGGTATAAAATCAAATACTTAAAATCTTTACCGAATATTAAATCTCTGGCCTCAGCCCATGAGAACAACTTATTTCTGAGCCTTTTATATTCATTTTTATCTCCGCCCCACGGCCCCATATTTCTAATATAAGCAACCGTCATCTTCGGAAGCATTTTAACTTCCACTCCTTTGTTTAATTCCATATTTGTCCTCCTTTTAATAGTTTGTAATTCGGGACAAATATATTGAGTTAATTTCTCATTGATTTGATGTCTATTGCTATCTTGTTGACTTAAATTGCTATTGTTTAATCTGTATTGAGAGGCAGAAATCTTGAAATAAGATTTAAAATTCCGAGAAAAAATTGAAATATCTGAAAATCCGCAATTATAAGCGATCTCTGAAATGCTCTCATTTTTATTAGTCAAGATTAAAGTTGCAGCTTTTTCAAGTCTGACTCTTAATAAAAATTGGAAAGGTTTCTCTCCAACAATTGACTGAAATATCCTGTTAAAATGAAACTTAGAAAAATTAGCTACGGATGCCAACTCTTCCAAAGTCATAGGTTTATCAAGATTCGATTCTATATAATCAAATGTCTTGTTGATTTTCGATATATATTCAGGATATAATGTTCTTGTCTCACTCATTTAAATATCTAAAACAAGTCCAAATATAGGCATATATATCCAATAAGAAAATATTTATATAAAATACTTTTTAAATAAAAGATTACTTAATACTATAAATATAAATTGTTTCAAAACTTAAACAAATGGATTTTTACTAGTTTTAAAATTGGTTTTCCAATGGATTATAAATGCTGTTTAGAATAATTTATTCATTCTTTACGAGATTGAAAAATTATTATGTTTATAAATTACCCAATTCCTATCATGATTTTATTTCTATCACTTAAACGCTAAATATCATCTAATCTCCTATCAGACCAATTAGTTGCAATTCTTTTTATTATACCATGTTCATGATCAGTTTCTAACAACCTAGAAAAAAACACCAAATCTACCTTATTCTAAAAAACTAGTCATTACCTAACGGTCGTTATTTTTTCTTTATAAGAGGATGATTTAATCCACCTACTTCGTGTTTAATAACTTCATATTGCGTTAAACTAGAAAAAAGTTGAGATAAGTTTTTAAATCCATATGTCCGTGAGTCAAAACTAGGATCGATCTTTCTTAAATTACCACCAATGGTAGCAATTAAGACTTCGTCTTCTTCATTTGTTGACATATCAAATGCTTTATTAATTATGTTAATATCTATCGGGGAATAGCTTTTTGTATTAGCTTTTCTGTTTTTTTGACTCTCAATTTTCAATTTTGTTGATTTGTGTGTAGGTAATTTTATTGTTTCCTGATTCGTCTGTTCTTCAAGAACAGTATCTTCTGATATATTTTCACAATATGTAAAGACTTCACAGGATTGAACAAAAGCTTTTGGAGTTTTTTTCTCTCCAATCCCCATAACAAAAACACCATCTTCTCTAATTCTCTTTGCCAATCCAGTATAATCACTATCACTAGATACAATACAAAAACCATCAACAATTTTATCATGTAAAATATCCATTGCGTCAATAATCAAAGAACTGTCTGTAGAGTTTTTACCTGTCGTATATGAAAACTTCTGAATTGGATTAAAAGATAAATCATTTAATTTATCTTTCCAACTACTCATCTGTGGTATTGTCCAATCACCATAAATCCTACGAATTGTAACTTTCCCATATTTTGATACTTCCTCAAGAATAGATTTTAGTAATTTTGCTTGTGCATTGTCTCCATCTACTAAAATAGCGATCTTTTTTATTCTATTGTCCATAGTTAATATTGAATTCTATCTCATTTACATTATAATTACTGTTAATTGATATCTATATCTAGCACTCTCTTGTTTTTCAGCAGATATGGTTGGAAACACGATTACACATAATTAGTTTTTATTTAGTCCAAACGTCCTTGATCCTAATTTTTCTTTCCAACTTGATTCCCTTTCTATACAGAATTTTTGATCTGCCGTTTTTGTTAAAACCTCCAATATTGAAAACTGTATATCATTATAAAAATCAGGCCTTATTTTTGATAATTCACAAAGTTCTTTATTACCTCCTGTACCATTCTTCACATATTCAGCCCATCGTTGCCACAATCCACTTTCACCATAAGTTGTCCTGACATATTGCGCCCCAGTTTTCTTATCCAAAATCAAATAAACAGCTTGCAATCGCGTTAAGGAATCGTACCATTCTAAATGTGATTCACGATTCTCTCTTATCTTCTTAAGTTCCACAAATTCTAACTTAACATTCATTAATCCTGGAAAATCTTTTACAAAGTTCAATGGTAGAATCTTTATAACAGGCTTACTTTTAACATTTCCATAACTATTATACCATCCTCTAGAAACGACCCAGTTAATAATTAAGCGATCCTTATATTTATCATATTTTTCTAAACGACGTAGATTTAATTTAAATTCGTTTCTACGGTCCTTAGGTATGCAATATGGTTTAAGTTCTTTTGAATATTCAGACAACGCCCTCTCATTAATAATACCTAAATTCTCAAAAACGCCAAAAAATCTACCACTATTTCTTTCCCCACCAATAAAACTAACCATATATTTACAATACTTAAATGCAGGCTTCAATTGAAAACTTTGATACTCTTCAATCAATCCCTGATTATACATCTGTTCAATTTTATCATGATAATGTCTAACTAAAAGAACATTACCAAATTTACTTAGATTATCAAGATCCAAAATATCTTCCAAATTAATTATATTATTCATATTGCTATTTTATCGCTGATTGCAGACCATTATTTTGTGAATCACGCAAAGATTTTTAAAGATTACAAACCTCAAATTTAGGATTTCCATACCCATTTTCTATATAATTTCATTGTTTTTGATTTTTCTTGTATGCTTGTTTTATCAGTGACATTATATAGTCAATATTTTCATCGTCTTGAATTTGTATCTCATAATCTCCATTTCCCCAATGACCAATATTGGCGACGTTTCTGGATAAACCTTTGGGGTCATCAAGTTCTCCTTGAAATAAATTAATCCATAATTTCAAATTTTTTCTTTGAATATGGATATCAACGATATTTGAACCATGAACAAATGCAACATATTTTTTCTTTGGTTTTATTTCAATGCCATCAAGATTTGTAATAGAGTTCTTTAGAGTTTCGTACAATTCTAAAATTTCAGGTGATGCAACTTGTAAATGTTCGTCTTCAGTATAGACTTTAATTTCTTTATTAACTGTTTCAACAATTTCATCATCTCGTGATATTGTTTTTACACTTTCTTTTGCTCCACTTGTTTGGATTTGGCTATAATTTACTGTACCATTATCATAACGCTTTACCTCCCATAATTCAATTGGCAAATCTTTGAAATTTATCGCTTCTCTTTGATAGGCGGTAAATGAAGGTGATACAAATATAACTTTCGATTGAGACCAATCAATATCATTTCGTTTAAGGATACTTTTCCCTGATTCGTTATATTCTAAAATAAAATCAGCTTTGTTATTCAGCATTAATGATAAATAAGCATATCCTTGGTCTATCACACTGAAATTTTTATCTCTTTTATATTCAATTATCACGAAAGAACTTGCATTCCAATCAAAAGCTAATGTGTCTATTCGAAAACTATTTAGGGCAAATTCAGACTTTACAAAATCCAATCCAAAAATCAACTTTAGATTTTGTTCTGTTAAGTTTTGTAGTTCTCTTTCTAAACGGAATGGATTTTCTTTAATTAATTCAAGTTTACCATCTCTATTTCTATAATTTACCATATTATATCTGTTTTTATAATGTACCATAACGGTTTGTGATATGAAATGTTGATGAATTCAAAAAGTCTAGTAAGCAAATACTTCATAAAATTAATCCTTTATTTAAATACATTAA
>CAZKSK010000069.1:0-10069 GCA_964555225.1 uncultured Bacteroides sp. | reverse complement strand
GTAACTCCTAGTGTTGGTGCTTTAGTTGTTTATAAACAAGGTTGACCTAATTATCGTTCTTATGGTCATGTAGCAAAAGTTAGATGAGTATATCCAGATGAATGAAAATTCTTACTTGAAGAAATGAATTTTAAAGGTAAATTTATAGTAACAAAACGTAAGGATCAAATAAGTAACTCAAATATTAGTTGTTATATATATGGTAAATAATGTAATCAAAAATAGAAGATCTGAGTTTGTGCTCAGATTTTTCTTAATAAAAATATTCTGCTCTTGAAAATAATCTATTTTTTTGTACAGTAATCGACGCACATAAAAATTTTTTAAATATATATAATAACATGCAAAAGATTAAACAAAATTATCCCAAAAGTTACGGAGAGGTAAGATTTTCTTCAAAGTGATATTCTACTTCATCACATAAGAAAAAATTATTTAAAGATTGGAAAAAGGTTCTTATGTTATTTCTGTGATGACTTTTTGTTATATTTATTTTTTGGTTTACAAAAAATGTGGTTTTGGGATTACCAGATATTTCTCAAATAAATAATATGATATTTTCTGAATCAACAACTATTCAAGATAGAAATGGTAAAGATCTTTACAAACTTTATGAGGAAAATAGAGAATATGTGCCATTTTCTTGAATATCTCAAAACATGATAAATGCAATAGTTGCTATGGAAGATCAGCGTTATCGAGAACATAGTTGACTTGATCCTATGGGAATACTTAGAGCTGGAATAAATAATGTGTTACGTCCTTGAGCAGGTATGCAATGAGCATCCACAATTTCTCAGCAACTATTAAAAAATCTTTTATTAAACAAGGATTTTAAAAAAGAATCTTTTCAAGAAAAGGTTATTAGGAAACTTAGAGAGATAATGTTGACTAGAAAATTAAATAATGTAATCGAAAAAGAGATATTCAAAGAAAACAAATCTATAGGAAAAGATGAACTTCACAAAGAGATGAAAAATAAAGTACTTGAGTTATATCTGAATTATATAGCTTTTTGAAATAATTCATTTGGTGTAGAAGCAGCATCAAAGACTTATTTTAGTAAATCAGCAAAAGATTTAAATGTTTTGGAATCTTCAATTTTGGCATCAATTCCAAAAAGCCCCACTATTTATAATCCATATAAAAATAAAGAAAGAGTAATCGGTTGATTATCTATTATAGATCAAAATCAAACTGAAGTACAGGCTACATGATCACTTTTAGATCAAGTTTTAGCAAAATTAGTAAAATGATTAGAAGCTACAGAAATTCCTAAAGATGGTTGATTTACAAAAGTATTGGAGTCTATTTCGTCGTTTATTCTTACAGAATGAGAAAATACATATACAATCAAATATACAATAGGAAGAAAAGATTTTGCTTTGATGAGAATGTATGATGATTGATATATAACTCAAAATGAATTAAAACAAGCTTTTTTGCAATGACTTACTTATGAGTTACGCAAAAATAGGGTAGAAATGTTAGCTCCACATTTTGTACAATGGGTTATTGAAGAATTGGAAAAAGAATATGATAAGGATACTTTATTCAAAGGAGGAATTATAGTAAAAACTACATTGGATTTGGATCAACAGCTTCTTGCAGAAGAGTCTCTTGCAGGTAATCTTGCTGTTTTACAGGAAAATGGTGCAAATAATTCATCTATGATCTATTTAGACTCTACAAATGGTGATGTATTGGCTTATGTAGGTTCTATAAATTATTTTGATGATAAAATACAATGACAAAACGATATGGTAAGAAGGCCAAGACAATCGGGATCTGCTATTAAGCCTTTTATATATGCGCTTTGATTTCAATTGTTGCCTTTGACTTTGGATACACCAATGTTTGATATTCCATTTAAAATATGACAAGATCAACCAAATAATGCAGACTGAAAATTTTCTTGATTGTTGCCACTTAGGTTGGCATTGGCTCATAGTAGAAATATTCCTGCAACAAAAATGATTCTTGCTCTATGAGGGGAAACTGTAGCAAAACCATTTCTAAAAGACTTATGATTAGTATGAGTACAAGATTCTGTGGAATATGGCTATACATTGGCTTTATGAGCAGCAGAAATAACTATGTTAAATTTAGCTAATGCATATGCTCATTTGTCAACAAATCAACCAGCTGAAATAAATCCTATTTTGGAGATAAGGTCAAGAGATGGTTCTTTGATTTATAAAAAAGAAGATAAAAAACAAAAAGAAGTTATTCCTTGATGAATAAGATATCTTATTCGAAATATTCTTTCAGAGCCTTCAAATAGATTGGCTGGTTGGGTATCTAGATTTAATGTTCAGTGATTATCTCTAGCATTAAAAACCTGAACATCAAATGTAAAAACAGATAGATGAAACCGCCCAAGAGATGGTTGGATGGCTGTGTATAATGGTAGTAAAGTAGCTGTGTTTTGGGCGTGAAATGCAGATTGAGCTCCTATGAATAGGAATGCTTTTGGGTGAACAATACATGCAAATCCAATGAGAGCTTTCTTTTGATCACTGGTAAGAAATAATTATATATCCAATGATACTATTAGATCCATGGATGTTACAACTGTAGATATATCAAAAATTTCATGAAAGATTGCTAGCGAGAGTACTCCATCAGAGTTTATAGTAAATACCATGAGATATATACAATGACCAGCATTAGAGTCTGATAATATTATTGAAAGTTTTGAATACGATATTTTGTGTAACGGTTTGTGAAGTCCAACAACTCCATTGGATAATATTAAAAATTGATATGTTATTCAACCAACTACAATTATCCCAAGTAAAATAGATTTGGCAGAAATAACTGATTGGCGAAAAATTTGATCAAGTTTTACTTGAATAGCTCCAGAATGATGATTTATTAGTTGAGAGATAACATATAATTATCCAAATGTTTTTATAGAATCTCCAAAGAATCCTTGTGAGGGAAGATGAATACAAGAGGATTCTGAGATAATTGTTGATATTATTTCTCCAATAGAAAATAGTACTGTATCCGATAAGTTTGCCTTACGATACGCTATAAATGCCGAAAGGTGAGTCAGGTCTGTTGTTGTGTTTTCTGATTGAGAACAAATTGCTAACTTTTCTTATAATGGTAAAGACACTATGGTCAACGAACAATCTGCTGTGTTTTCAAAGCTTTCAGCATGAAAACATAATATAGAAGTAATGGCTGTAGATTCAAAATGATATTCAAATAAAGTTGTTTTTGATATAAATATAGTTACTGAAGATAAGGAACCTCCTATTGTACTAGAAAATAAAACAAGAGTTACGCAATTAGATAATTGAAAATATCAGGTCAGTATAATTTTACAAGATAACTTATCATATATAGAATACGGTAAGATATCCACGACAGAAAAAACTATTTTAGAGTTTAAATGACAAGCGGCAGTATTCACATTAACCGATTTAGTGCCAGTTAATGTATTAGCAAAAGATTCATATTGAAACACTTTAGAAAAAACAATATCTTTGTCTTTATAATAAAAAAACCTCCTGTTATGGGAGGTTTTTTGTTCGATGTTTATTATTTATTTAATAATATTTGAAGGATAATTTGCATTTAATACAACAAAAGGCGTTGTTGATACGGAAGTGTATCAATCTCAACAACTTGTTCAATCACTAGCATTTCATTCAAAGTCACAGCTCCAATTAAATACGTTTTCTAAACTTATTCGTTGATCAAAAGCTCAAGTTCCCAAAACACTTCTTATTTGGGCAATTCTTCAATCGCTAGGTGTTGTAGGTGTATTTAGAAATGCTATTCTTCATAAAAGGTGGACTTTATGTTCTATTGATTGTGTTGTTTGTGGATAAGTTCCTATTAATAGTCAATTGACTACAAAATTACCTTTTATAAAAATTCATGAATTTGTTACTCAAATATCGGAAGGATATCAATCTTGATTAAAATTTTCTTTTGTATTTGGCTCATTTTTTATATAAAGATTTCATTCATCAATAAATATATCCAACGAAGAGTTATCTTTATTCATTGTATTTTCCAATATAATATTTCAATTTTTCATTATAATAGTTTTTTCCTTATAGCTTTGATCGTCATAAAGATTTATATTTAAATTGGTATCTTTATAACAAAGAATTTTTTCGTTATTATCTGCTGGAAGAGAAACATTTTCTAAATAAGTTTTTCCTCTACATAATATTTCAGCATTTTTTTTCGCTTTATTTATAACATCAGAAGGATTTAAATCAGATACCATAATAATTGTTCTTTTTTCTATGTTTCATAGAAGTGCTTTTTTTTCATCAGAATTTATTGATGATCAAATAAACATGCTTCATTGGATAAGAATGTTCCACATAGTATCTTGTGCTTGAGAATCTCAAGATAATAAAATACTTCGATTTGGAGAATTAGAAATAATATTTCATCAAGAAATAATAAAAGAACTATTTATACTACCACCATTATTTATATTATTTATTAAATACTCGCTTCAAGTTATAGCTCATCATACAAATCATATTCCTCATACACTATCCCAAATATATCACAAAGGAGTTATATTGTTAAAGTATTCAAAACTGTTTGCAAAAATTCATGAAAAATTATTCTGTTGGTAATTCATTTTTGTGCCCGCCACAATATGTGATGTAGATCAACCCCATGTGTATTTTATATATCAATATATACCATAAGAATCATCATCACAGGCTGTATAAAGACCTCCAGTGATATTAAGTCAAGCATATCATCATCAGTCTTTCTTTAAGAGATCTAATGTTTTTATATCCAAAGGCCATACTCTTCCTCATCTAGCAGCGTTGTAATATATTCACCTAAGTTGTTTGGTACATGTTTTAGTTATCATTCAAGCTTTTATTGTTTGAGGGGTTGTAAGTGATTCTGTGGGCAACCAAAATATTCATCATCAAAAATTATTTCAAGGCGATGAAAAATGTATTTCAGAGAATTTTGATAACAAAGATGTTTGAGTAAGTCAAGGAAAAACTAATTTTACTCAATTTAAAAAATTAAAAACAAAAATACCTACTATTATAAGAAATATTGTTGATAGTGCGTTGTTAGCATAAGTTTTTTGTTTTTTTTTGTTTACCATAATTAAAATGACTAAATAAAGAAATTTACCTATATATATAGTATAATTAAAATATTTTTTTTTGCAAACATACAATAGATTCTGATTTTTACATTTTTGTTATTGTATATATAATATGTTTTTTTTTGTTAATTTTGATTAATCATTAATTAAATAATTTAACCTATTATTTATCTATTAGAAATACCAGTTTATATGCCTTTAAAAAATATACAAAAAAAAAGTCAAAAAAGTCTTGAAATCAATAATCAAATTACTATAACATTGCACGCAACACTTTTGGAAGAAGTAGTTTTATGTGTTGCTGAAGCGGATACTTAACAATAATATCATACAATACATTTTTCAAAAAAACAATAAATCTTTTTAAAAGCAATGAAAGGATGCCTTGGGTAGAAAAGAGGATGAAGGACGTAGTTGGTTGCGAAAAGTTCCGGTAAGGTGCCAACAGCCGTTTGGAGCCGGAAATGTCCGAATGGGATAACCTGATCCGTATAACGGATCGCCGTATAGGCCAAGACCTGGTGAAGTGAAATATCTCAGTAGCCAGAGGAAAAGAAATCGTAAGAGATTCCCGTAGTAGTGACGAGCGAACTGGGAAGAGTCCAAACTCACATAGTGTAAGGTGTTAGCCGTTGCTATGATGAGGGTAGTAGGGGTGTTTAGGATTGACTAACATCAATTCGGGGATACAATGTCTTTTTAGGAGAAGTATCTGAAAAGGTACGCCATAGAGGGTGAAAGTCCTGTATTCAAAAGGAAGGCATGACCCAAACATTTCCTGAGTAGTGTCGAACACGTGAAATTCGGCATGAATTCGCCCAGACCACTGGGTAAGACTAAATACTTTTCTACACCGATAGCGAATAGTACCGTGAGGGAAAGGTGAAAAGAACCCCAGGAAGGGGAGTGAAATAGATTCTGAAATTCATTGCTTACAAGGGAGTGGGAGCTCGCAAGAGTGACCGCGTACCTATTGACGAATGGGTCAGCGAGTTGTTAGTAGTAGCGAGGTTAAGGCAGTTATAGCTGGAGCCGTAGGGAAACCAAGTCTGAATAGGGCGTTTAGTTGCTATTAATAAACCCGAAGCGTGACGAGCTACGCATGGGCAGGATGAAGAGTTGGGAAACTGGCTTGGAGGTCCGAACGGTTTGGTGCTGCAAAACCTTCCGATGACCTGTGCGTAGGAGTGAAAAGCTCATCGAGTTACGTGATAGCTGGTTCTCTCCGAAATGCATTTAGGTGCAGCCTGCAAATTAGATCTTATAGAGGTAGAGCTCTTATAAGGCTAGGGGTGTCGAAAGGCATTACCAAACCTTGTTAAACTTCGAATGCTATAAGGAATTTTGTGGAGTGAGACTGTGGGGGCTAAGCTTCATAGTCGAAAGGGTAACAGCCCAGATTTCTGGTTAAGGTCCCTAAAGTATAGCTAAGTGGAAAAAGAGGTGTTTTTGCTCAAACATCCAGGAGGTTTGCTTAGAAGCAGCAATCCTTTAAAGAAAGCGTAACAGCTCACTGGACAAGCGAAAATGCGCTGAAGATGTAACGGGGCTAAGCTATATACCGAAACCGAAAGCCTTTTGATTTATCAAAAGACGGTAGGAGAGTGTTCTTTATTGGCTGAAGGTGGGGCGTAAGCCTAGCTGGACGGTAAAGAAGTAAAAATGCTGACATGAGTAACGACGCAAGACGAAAATTCTTGCTGCCGAAACCCTAAGGATTCCTACGCAACGTTCATCGGCGTAGGGTTAGGCGAGACCTAAGGCTTACTCGGAAACGAGGAGTCGATGGATTGCTGGTTAATATTCCAGCCCTTATATAAAGAGTGATGGGGTAACACATTGGGATGTGTGAGAGCGTGCTAAGGATGTGCGTTGAAAGAGTGACGTGTTCTAACTTCGGTTAGAAGGTGGAGATAGGCAAATCCGTCTTCATGTAAACAAGCTTGATCAGAAATGATTCCCTCGGGATGAATGATTCTCATAGTTTTGGTGTCAAGAAAAACCTCTAAACTTATCTTTATGTAACTCGTACCCAGATCAGACACATGTAGGGTGGTAGAGAATACCAAGGCAATCGAGACAACTAATAATTAAGGAACTTGGCAAAAAAGCGGGCCTAAGTTTGCAATAAGCCCTGCCCTGCAGCAATGTAGGGCCGCAGCGAATGACGTGGGGGGGACTGTTTATCAAAAACACAGCTCTCTGCTAACTCGAAAGAGGATGTATAGAGGGTGATGCCTGTCCAATGCCAGAATGTCATGTTCTCTTGTGCAAGCTCGAGAATTAAGCACTGGTGAATGACGGCCGTAACTATGACGGTCCTAAGGTAGCGAAGTACCTTGTCGGGTAAGTTCCGACGCGCATGAATGGCATAACCATCCCCACACTGTCTTAATTTTAGACTCGGTGAAATTACAATCCCGGTAAAAATGCCGGGTAGTTGCAGTTAGACGGAAAGACCCTGTGAAGCTTTACTGTAGATTGATATTGGGCTGTAGCATTTGTTGCTCAGTATAAGTGGGAGGCTTTGAAGTTTGGTTTTTGGACCAAGTGGAGCCAATAGTGAGATACCACTCAATATATGTAGCATCTCTAACCCCGTTAAAGCGGGGAACAGTGTCAGTTGGACAGTTTACCTGGGGCGGGTGCCTCCTAAAAAGTAACGGAGGCGTACAAAGGTTTGCTTGTCACGGATGGAAACCGTGATGGAAGTGTATTCGCATAAGCAAGCTTAACTGTAAGACTAACAGGTCAAACAGATACGAAAGTAGGTGAAAGTGATCCGGATCTTCCATGTGGAAGGGGATCCGCTCAACGGATAAAAGTTACTCCGGGGATAACAGGCTAATGGGATCTAAGCGTTCATAGCGACGATTCCGTTTGGCACCTCGATGTCGACTCGTCGCATCCTGGGGCTGTAGAAGGTCCCAAGGGTTGGGCTGTTCGCCCATTAAAGCGGGACGCGAGTTGGGTTCAGAACGTCGTGAGACAGTTCGGTCCCTATCTACTGTAACCGTAAGCAACTTGAGAAATGCTGTCCCTAGTACGAGAGGACCGGGATGGACTAGCCTCTAGTTAACCAGTTGTCACGCCAGTGGCACGGCTGGATAGCCACGCTGGGAAAAGGTAACCACTGAAAGCATCTAAGTGGGAAACTTGTTTCAAGATGAGGTTGCTCTCTCTTCGGAGGTAAGATCTCCCGTAGACTACGGGTTTGATAGGCATTATGTGAAAGTCCTGTAAAGGATTGAGCAGAGATGTACTAATAGATCGAGTGGATTTATTGTTTTTTTTGAAAAATGTAATGTATGATGTTATTGTAAAGAGATTCTATCAAATACTATTGTATTCGAAGAGTGGTTTTATATACTAAAACCCGTCGATTTACTACAACGGTGGTACTGACGCGGCTTGGGGAAATACCTGTTCCCATTCCGAACACAGAAGTTAAGTCCAAACCGGTCGATGATACTTGTACTGTTAGTACTGGGAAAGTAGATTAGTGCCACCATTGTAGTAGATGGAAGATCATTAATAGGTTTAAAAAGAAATAAAGTATGGTTTTTTTGAAGAGTTTGACCCTGGCTCAGGATGAACGCTAGCGGAACGCCTAACACATGCAAGTCGAACGAGAGTTATTTTGTAGCAATACAAGATAATAAAAGTGGCAAACGAGCGAGTAACACGTACTTAACCTGCCCAGAAGTTGAGGCCAACTACAGAGATGTAGCTAATCCTCAATAGTATCTAAGTGACGAAATTAGCTTAGATTAAAGATTTATCGCTTTTGGAGGGGGGTGCGTCCTATCAGGTTGTTGGTGAGGTAATGGCTCACCAAGCCTATGACGGGTAGCCGGTCTGAGATGATGTCCGGCCGCGATGGGACTGAGATACGGCCCATACTCCTACGGGAGGCAGCAGTGGGGAATCTTGCACAATGGGCGAAAGCCTGATGCAGCGATTCCGCGTGGAGGATGACGCATTACGGTGTGTAAACTCCTTTTCTGGTGGAAGACGAATGACGGTACACCAGGAATAAGGGACGGCTAACTACGTGCCAGCAGCCGCGGTAATACGTAGGTCCCAAGCGTTATCCGGATTTACTGGGCGTAAAGCGTCTGTAGCCTGATATGTAAGTCTGTTTTCAAATACCTGGACTCAATCGAGGGAAGGGGATAGATACTGCATATCTAGAGATATTTGGGGGTTAGTGGAATTTCCGGTGGAGCGGTGAAATGCGTTGATATCGGAAAGAACGCCAAAAGCGAAAGCAGCTAACTACAATACATCTGACGGTGAGAGACGAAAGTTTGGGTAGCAAACGGGATTAGATACCCCGGTAGTCCAAACCTTAAATTATGCTTGCTAGGTGTTTAGATCCTTCGGGATTTGAGTGCCGTAATCTAACGAGTTAAGCAAGCCGCCTGGGTAGTATATTCGCAAGAATGAAACTCAAAGGGATAGGCGGGGGAACACACAAGCAGTGGATTGTCTAGATTAATTGGATAATAAGCCAAGAATCTCACCTAGACTTGACATGTACTATGTCCTATGTGAAAGCATAGTAGTCCGAGCAATCGGACATGGTACACAGGTGGTGCATGGTCGTCGTCAGCTCGTGCCGCAAGGTGTCTAGTTAAGTCTAGTAACGAGCGCAACCCTCGTCTTTAGTTAGAATGTCTAAAGAGACTGCCTGGGTAACCAGGAGGAAGGAGAGGATGACGTCAGATCCTCATGCCCCTTACACCTAGGGCTTCATAGACAATACAATGGGTAGTAACAACGAGAAGCAATACCGCGAGGTGGAGCAAATCTTTAAACCTACCCCTAGTTCGGATTGTAGTCTGGAACTCGACTACATGAAGTTGGAATTGCTAGTAATGGCGAATCAGCTATGTCGCCGTGAATATGTCCCTGTTCCTTGCACTCACCGCCCGTCAAACCATGGGAGCT
>CAZKSK010000068.1:0-10189 GCA_964555225.1 uncultured Bacteroides sp. | reverse complement strand
AACATTCGACGGAACGATTAAGGAAGGTGATGTGATTATTTTCTTTAATTATCGAAATGATCGTGCGAAAGAACTAACTGTCGTTTTGACTCAGCAGGATATGCCGGATAAGGGTATGCATATGGTTCCGGGATTGCAATATTATTGCATGACTCCCTATGATGCCTCTTTTAAAGGAGTACATATTTTGTTTAATAAAGAGAATGTACAAAATACATTGGGAGAATATTTGTCAAATCAGGGAAAAACTCAGCTTCATATCGCTGAAACAGAGAAATATGCTCATGTTACTTTCTTCTTTAACGGAGGTCGTGAAATGCCTTATGAGAAAGAAGAACGTATATTGGTACCTTCACCGAAAGTCGCTACTTACGATTTAAAGCCGGAGATGAGTGCTTATGAAGTAAAAGACAAACTGGTAGAGGCTATCGAAACTTGTAAGTATGACTTCATAGTAGTAAACTATGCTAATGGGGATATGGTAGGGCATACCGGTGTATATGAGGCTATACAGAAAGCTGTTGTAGCTGTAAATGCTTGTGTTGAAGCTACAGTAGAAGCTGCTAAAGCCAATGATTATGAGATTATCATTATTGCAGATCACGGTAATGCGGACAATGCTATTAATGCTGACGGATCGCCTAATACGGCCCATTCATTGAACCCTGTTCCATGTATTTATGTAACAAAGAACAAGGATGCAAAAATTGAGAATGGAATTTTGGCTGATGTGGCTCCGACAATTTTGAAAATCATGGGTTTGTCTGTTCCAAAAGAAATGACGGGCAAAGTCTTGATAAAAGACTAATGATACAGATTGATGATGTTGTAGTTTCGCTGGATGTTTTACGTGCTAAGTTTTGCTGTGATCTGGAAGTGTGCCATGGTTATTGTTGCGTAGAAGGTGATGCGGGAGCTCCTGTAGATGAAGATGAAGTAGTGGAACTTGAAAAAGCTTTGCCTGTTGTGTGGAATGATCTTTCGGAAAAGGCAAAAGCGGTCATTGACAAACAAGGAGTCGTATATAGAGACAGTGATGGTGATCTGGTTACTTCGATTGTGGAGGGCAAGGATTGTGTTTTTACTTGTTATGATGCAACGGGTTGTTGTTTTTGTGCACTTGAGAAAGCTTTCAGAGCAGGGCTTTTAAAATTTTATAAACCTATATCCTGTCATCTTTATCCCATTAGAATGAGTAATATCGGATCATGTAAAGCTTTGAATTATCATCGCTGGGATGTTTGTAAGGCTGCTGTAGTCTTGGGTGAAAGCAAAGATATACCTCTCTATAAATTTTTGAAAGATCCGTTGATCCGTAAATTCGGAAAAACATGGTATGTTAAATTGGAAGAGGCTGTTGAAGAACTAAAAAAGCGGAATTATATATAGGCGAGAATAACAAAACTAAATGTAGAAGCCGTGCTAAATAAGATTGGCACGGCTTCTTTGTTTTTATGCGTCTATATTTGCATATGTTGCATTCTTCTCGATGAAGTCACGGCGAGGACCCACATCATCTCCCATCAACATGGAAAAGATATAGTCGGCTTCGGCGGCGTTTTCGATGTTTACTTGTTTTAAAAGTCGCGTTTCAGGGTTCATGGTAGTTTCCCATAATTGTTCAGGATTCATTTCACCCAAACCTTTGTAACGTTGTGTGTGGATAGCATTTTCGCTACCTCCACCATATTCTTGAATGAAACGTGCGCGTTCGTCATCGGTATAGCAATATTCCTTTACTTTGCCCTTTGTACAAAGATACAATGGAGGAGTTGCAATATATACATATCCCTGTTGGATAAGTTCAGGCATATATCTATAGAAAAGAGTAAGTATCAATGTGTCAATGTGTGAACCGTCTACATCGGCATCGGTCATCAGAATGACTTTGTGATAACGAAGCTTGTCTATATTTGCCTCTTTACTATCTTCTGAATCGACACCGAATCGGATTCCAAGAGCCTGGATGATATTATTTACTTCGTCACTTTCGAAAGCTTTATGCCACATAGCTTTTTCTACATTTAGAATTTTACCTCTTAACGGAAGTATTGCTTGAAAAGCTCGTTGACGGCCTTGTTTAGCAGAACCGCCAGCGGAATCACCCTCTACTAAAAATAATTCGCATTTTGCCGGATCCTTATCCGAACAGTCGGCTAACTTTCCGGGTAAACCACCCCCGCTCATCGGACTTTTGCGCTGAACGGATTCACGTGCTTTGCGTGCGGCGGTACGTGCTGTAGCTGCTAAAATAACTTTGTCGACAATCATTTTAGCTTCTTTCGGATGTTCTTCCAAATAGTAGCCAAGAGCTTCACCTACCGCTTGCTGAACAGCGCCCATTACCTCGTTATTACCGAGTTTAGTCTTTGTTTGTCCTTCAAATTGAGGTTCTGCTACTTTGATGGAGATAACAGCTGTAAGACCTTCACGAAAGTCTTCTCCCGATATTTCCACTTTATTTTTGTCCAATTTTTCCAGATCTTTCTGGCAGTTTTCCTCGGCGTATTTTTTTAAAGTTCTTGTTAGTGCAATACGGAAACCGGCTAAGTGAGTACCTCCTTCAATTGTATTGATATTATTTACAAACGAATGGATATTCTCTGCATAACCTGTGTTGTACATAATTGCCACTTCGATAGGGACACCTTGTTTTTCGGTATTCAGATAAACCACGTCATCGAATAGATGAGTACGACTGGAATCTACGTAGCGGACAAATTCTTTTAGACCGTCTTTTGAGTGAAATACTTCCCTTTTAATATTTCCGTCTCCATCTTTGCGCAGATCGGATAGTGTAATAGTAAGTCCGGCGTTCAAAAAGGCTAATTCACGCATTCTTTCGGCCAGACGATCATATTTATAAACAGTTGTAGTGAAGATTTCTTTGTCAGGCCAAAAAATTTGTTTTGTACCTCTCAAATCAGTTGTTCCAACTTCTTTTACAGAATAGAGAGGTTTCCCATATTCATATTCCTGCTGGTATATCTTCCCGTTACGCATAACTTGTGTGGTCATGTGAGAAGATAAAGCATTCACGCAAGAAACGCCAACTCCATGTAAACCTCCGGATACTTTATAGGAGCCTTTATCGAATTTTCCACCTGCATGTAATACTGTCATAACGACTTCGAGTGCCGACTTATGCTCTTTTTCATGCATATCTACCGGAATGCCTCGTCCGTTGTCTTGTACGGAAATTGAATTGTCTTCGTTGATTGTTACTTCGATGTGTGTACAAAAGCCTGCGAGAGCCTCATCGATGGAATTATCCACGACTTCGTATACTAAGTGATGCAGACCTTTTTCACTGATGTCTCCAATGTACATAGCCGGACGTTTGCGTACTGCTTCCAATCCTTCAAGCACTTGGATGTTACTTGCGGAATAGGCGTTTTCGCCTTTTTTCTTTAGTTCTTCTGCCATATTTATCAGTTCAAATGTATTCTTTATAAAAGCAAACAAAGTTAATTAAAAACCCTCAAATAATGAAGTATTTAGGCTTAAAAAATCTAACAAAAAAAGATTGATTTGTTATTGGGTGAATAAAGTGTAGAATAGGAAAAACAACAAAAGGTCGAATTGAGAAATTCGACCTTTCTTGTATATTTATGAGCACTAAAATTACAACTTATTAATATAAGCGCACAATTTAGATTTCAAGTTAGAGGCTTTGTTCTTGTGTATAGTATTCTTTTTAGCCAATTTGTCTAACATTTTCTGTACACTTGGATACAAGGCTTGAGCTGCTTCTTTGTCGGTAGTAGCACGTAATTGTCTAACAGCATTACGCATTGTTTTGCTGTAATATCTGTTTAGAAGATTTCTTTTTCTCTCTTCTTTGATTCTTTTGATAGATGACTTGTGATTTGCCATTTCGACTAATCTTTTTAAATTCTTTAATTGTTTTTTTACTTTGTAGCCCGAGGGAGAATCGAACTCCCCTTTCAAGAATGAAAATCTTGCGTCCTAACCGATAGACGATCGGGCCATCGTTTTTGCTTTCGCTTGCATTAGAAAGTATTTCGTTTCTTTAGCGGATGCAAAGGTATAGGATAATTTTGTATTTACAAAATATTCCTGTAAAATTTTTAAGAATAAAAAACGGAGAGTCTTTTTGTAATTTGTAAATGTCTGATAATCAAAATAAATGAAAGATTTGTTTATCTATAGAGTTCTTACGTTTTTTTATTGAATACTCTAAATGATAGTCTGAATATTGTTTTTTATTTTTTTTATTTGAGTAGAGATTATTTTTTTTGAAAATTATCCGGTATTTTTGTCTTATAGATGAAATGATAATTACATGTTGCAGAAAACCTTAGGTATTGTTTTGCATTCGCTTAAATATAATGATAGTTCGAATGTCGTGGATGTATATACGTCTTTGCATGGGCGGCTTCCTTTTTTAGTAGGTATTTCCAAAACTCGAAAGGTAGGGGTAAAGGGTGTTTTATTCCAACCTCTTTCTATTCTGGAGTTTGATGCGGATTTTCGACCTGTACGTTCTCTTTTTCGTATTAAGGATGCAAAATCTTATTATCCTTTTTTATCTATTCCTTATCGGCCTGAAAAATCGGCTATAGCTATATTTCTTTCCGAGTTCTTGTATCGTGCCTTGCAGGAGGAAAATGAAAATCCCGAGTTGTTTGCTTATTTACTTAATTCCATTCAGTGGCTGGATACGGCTGAGAGGGGATATGCCAATTTCCATTTAGTTTTTTTAATGAGGCTTTCTCGTTTTCTTGGTTTTTATCCTAATATCGAGAATTCACGAAGGGGGAGTTTTTTTGATTTGGAGGGTGCTGTTTTTTCTGATTTACAACCTATACATAAATCATTTCTTTTCCCCGAAGAGGCTTCTACAGTAACAACATTACTAAGAATGAATTATGACAATATGCATCTTTTTTGTTTAAATCGTTCACAAAGGATCCGTTGTCTGGAAATTATTAATGAATATTATCGGCTTCATATTCCGAATTTTCCTCAATTACAGTCTTTGAAAATTTTGCAAGAAATCTTTGATTAGATTATTAAAAAATAAAGAAGATTCTCTTTTTAGAAAATCTCCTTTATGAATGGTTGTGGATAATAGTTATCCAAGCAGCTTCTTTACCGTATCCGAAATGGCACGACCTTCAGCCTTTCCTGCTAGTTCTTTGGATGCAACGCCCATTACTTTCCCCATATCTTTCATGCTGGAAGCTCCGGTTTTTGCAATAATTTCTTTAATTTTAGTTTCCAGTTCTTCCGAAGAAAGTGGTTGAGGCAAATAGGCTTCCATAACTTGTACTTGGGAAAGCTCCGTATCAGCAAGATCCGTTCTGTCTTGTCCTTTATAAATTTCGGCAGAATCTTTGCCTTGTTTAACCAGCTTTTGTATAATTTTTAGTGCATCGGCATCTGCTAATGTGTCGTTCGCTCCTGGGGCTGTTTTAGCTTCCAAAAAGAATTTTTTTATGTTTCGCAAAGTTTCCAGACGGACTTTGTCTTTAGCCTTCATGGCTTCTTTAATGTCATTGCTGACTTGTTCAAATAAATCCATATTCTTGTTTTTTAGAATGTTATTATTTTTGCCGAATTGTTCTGTTTGGAATCAAGAGAGTAATCGTCACCGTTTTTAGCTTTGTCTTTTATGGCTCTCAAAACTTCGCCTTTTCTACTATAGGTGGGTGTCGTTTCGACCATACTGATAATATCAGGATTGTCTAAGTCTTCCAAGCTGAATAAATAAACGTGGTGGCGTTTTTTTATCTCGCCTCCTTTATCGTATTTCTCACCATATGCCAATTTGATACGTTTTCGATTTTCTTCTTCTTTTTCTTCAGCTTCTGCACGGGCTTCCTCTTCTTCTTGGGAGCGTTGGCTGATTCTTTCATCCATGAAAGGTACGTTTTTGATTCCAAATCCTGTAGCCAAAATTGTTATTTTGACTTTTGTTTCTAGATCATCATCTTCTGCTACTCCCCATATTACTTCTTCGTCCTTGAATTTTCTCATGAAATCATGGATCTCGTTCATTTCTTCCATCATCAGTTCACATTGACCACAAAAAGAAACGTTCAGTAATACTTTTTTAGCATTGAAGATATCATTGTTGTTTAGTAACGGCGAATGCAGGGCATCATTGATTGCACAACTTACTCTGTTTTCTCCTTCACCGTAACCGGTACTCATAATAGCAACACCTCCGTTCTTTAGTATGGTTTTTACATCGGCAAAATCTAAATTGATTCTGCCGTGTTTAGTGATGATCTCAGCAATGCTTTTAGCAGCAACAGAGAGTGTATCATCTGCTTTACCGAATGCATTCATAAACGTGAGATCCGAATAAATCTCTCTCAAACGTTCATTATTGATGACTAGAAGGGCATCCACATTTTTGCTGATCTCTTCAACACCATCTAAAGCTTGTATGATTTTCTTTTCTCCTTCAAAAAGAAACGGAATGGTAACAATTCCGACTGTCAGGATTTCCATTTCCTTCGCAATTTTGGCAACTACCGGAGCTGCACCGGTCCCTGTTCCTCCACCCATTCCTGCAGTAATGAATACCATTTTGGTCCCGTCACTTAACAATTGTTTAATATCATCAGCACTTTCTTCGGCAGCTTCTTTAGCACGTTCGGGTTTATTGCCGGCACCTAAACCTTGTGTCGTCTTTCTTCCTAATTGGAGCTTTACGGGAACGTCTGAAATTTTTAGGGCTTGATTATCCGTGTTGCAAAGAGCAAATGTAACATCTTTTATGCCTTCTTTAAACATATGGTTGACAGCATTTCCGCCACCGCCACCTACGCCGATTACTTTAATAATGCTCGAGGCCTGTGGCATATCTATATCAACAGGTAAAATATCTTCGTTCATAACGGTCTATTTTTTATCGGATTATTTTAATTATTCTTCTTTTGTAATATTATCGGACAAATTATTGAAGTCGTCTTTGATCTTTTTTATAAATTTTCCGAATTTGCTGTTGTCTCTTTTTGTTTTTTTCTCTTCATTCCTTTTCTTTTTCTCAGCTTCTTTTCTTTTTCGTTCTTCTTCTCTCTCTCTTTCTTTTTCTTCTTGGATTTTTTTAGCTTGTATTCTAGCTTCTTCCGCCTTTTGGGCTTCGCGAATAGCTTCGGCTTTGACCTTTTCCTCTTCATCTTCTTCTTTTTTGATTTTATTCTGATGTTCTCCGAATAAATCCGAAACGATAGGTTTCCCGGCACTGCAATCTTCATAACCGCTGTTTAGGAGTCCGATTAAGGTATTATAGAGCTGGGGCTCATTTTGCAGGGCATTAATTCCTGTATGAATGGCAATAAAAGGTTTGCCTATTTTAATATCTTTATCAAAATCTGTTTTTTGTTTAAATGCTAATTCGAAATTTTTTAATTTTGCGCCTCCACCAATAATGGTTATTCCGGCAAGCAGTTTATTTTGATATCCTGAGAGGCGGATTTGATTCCAGACATTTGCAATAATTTCTTCACAGCGAGCTTCGATAATTTCATTAAAGACTTTTATTCCGATTTTCCGACCGTCGTTTAAGGTAATGGTGGTCTCGTTTTCCTCTCCTTCAATGGGTTCGGCGAGAGCATTCCCATATTTTTTTTTAAGAAATTCCGCTTCTGTTTCTTCTATAGAAAGAGAACAGATGTCTTTGGTTATATTATTGCTTCCAAGGGGAATTACTACTAAATGGCGGAGAATGTTTTTACAATAGACAGAAACTGTTGTTGTCTCGGCTCCGAAATCAACAAAAGCGCATCCGGAACGTTTCTCCGTTTCGCTAAGAATGATATCTGCCGTTTTTAACGGTGATAAAAATATTTCTGCTATTTTTATGCCAGCCTGATCAAAAGCGGCATATATGTTATCTTCGTTTGAAGTACGTGCCAAAATATTTAAGAATCTTCCTTCTATATGGTTGCTGGAGATACCTACAGGTTCGTTTTCCAGATTTGTTCCTATCAGATATTCCTGAGGAATGACATCTAATATTTTTTGTTCTTGATAAGGTATTTCTCCGTTGGAATCATTTATAGAATCGATGATATCTTGAGAAATGACAACATTTTCTGAAAATTGTCGAGAAATAGTATTTTTAATGGAACGTAGGGATTGCCCCCCGATACCTACATAAGCCTTATCAATATGTTCGCTTATGGTTGTCTCCAGACGTTTGATAACCCTGTTGATACATTCTGCAGTTTTATCAATATTATATACAACTCCTTTCCTGATGAAGGAAGATGAATCTTCGCGGGCAAAAGCCTGTATTTGAATATTTCCGTCACCGTTTTTTCTTCCTGCTATGCCGGTTATTTTAGATGAACCGAGTTCAATAGCTACGATAAGTTCTTTTCCTGTCATATCTTTACTGTTCCTTTTTAGTGCATATCACTTGGTTGTTAAATTCCAGACTGATGCGTGAATATTTATTCCATCCTACTACATTCAGTCCTTTTTCATAGAAGGTTTTCAATCTGGCCAATTTCTCTTTGATGAGGAAAGGCTTACCTAAGAAAACTATGTGGTCTCCTACACGGGGAACTATTTCCAATTCTCCTGTTTCCGTTACGTTAATTTGCTCTATCTGATCGCCCCAGAAATCATCTTCCTGCAAGTATTTGGCGAAAGGAGTCAAATATCTCCGTGCATAATTTTTATTTATATAGCCCGTTGCTATAACGAGTTGAGATGGCCAATGCCCATTGGGCATAACTTTTCCTTTATTGTCGATGAAATAATCTTCACCGTTATGAGCCATGACTCTTAAAATCGGGATCCGTTGGTAAACAGTTACCGTAATTCTGTTTTTTGGCGTTTTATAACATTCGGCTCTTTCTATCAGTGGATTTTGTTGCAAAATGCTTTCCATATCTTTGCAATAAATGTTCTCCATCTTTTCACCTTTTGGATAGAGCTTTTTCTGTTTCAGCAATCCCACCACATCTTTTGAATTGATAAAAGCCGAATTTGTGCTATCCATAATATTGATATCTACTCCTTGGCATATCATTCCTACTGGCTTTTTATCTAAAACGGAAAAAGCTAGGAAAAGATATGCGGTCAGTACAACCGAAATCAACAATATGAGTAACTTTTTTATCATCTATTCTTTAGTATTTCAGTTATTTGAGGAACATAGTCATCAATATCGCCAGCTCCAAGAGAAACTAGAACTTCAATTTTCCTTTTTTCAATGATTTTCAATATATCTTCTTTATGACACATCATTTTTTCAACGCCGGGTTTTAGATTGTCATAAATAAGTTTGCTTGTGACTCCAGGAATAGGCGCTTCCCTTGCCGGATAAATGTCAACTAGTATGACTTCATCAAACAGAGATAAACTATCAGCAAAATCTTTGTAAAAATCCCTTGTGCGTGTATAAAGGTGAGGCTGGAAAAGAACCGTGATTTTCTTATCTTTATAAATTTCCTTTATCGATAATGCACTTTGTTTGATTTCTGCAGGATGGTGACCATAGTCACTTAAAAATACTACTTTTTCGTTTTTTAATTTAAAATCGAATCGGCGGTCTACACCTTTAAAAGAAGTCATTCCTTGTTTAATCTCATCATTAGTCACGCCATTTAGCTGAGCAAGAGCCATTGCAGCAATGCCATTTTCGATATTAATGCTTACGGGTACTCCTAGAGAAATGTTTTTAATGTTGTCTTTAGGAGAAATAAAATCAAATGTAATTTCTCCGTTTCCAATACGAATATTTTCTGCGTGGAAATCCCCTTTTTTGCGTGAATAAGTGTATATTTTTACTCCTTTTTGCACGTCGGGTTTCATTTCCAAATCCGTATGAATAATAAGGCAACCATCTGGACGAATTAAAGATGAATATTTGCGGAAGCTTTCTAAATAAGCTTTTTTTGATCCATAGATATCCAGATGGTCCGGATCTGTAGCTGTAATAACCGACATATAAGGTGACAGCCAATGAAAAGAGCGGTCGAATTCATCGGCTTCAATGACCACAAAGTCACTTTTATCGGAAAGGATCAAGTTACTTTCGTAGTTTTTTGATATTCCACCTAAAAAAGCAGTGCAGCCTACATGGGATTGATGTAGTAGATGAGCCGCCATGGTAGATGTGGTTGTTTTCCCATGAGTCCCGGCTACACAAAGGCCTTTGTAGGAACGGGTAATAGAACCTAGTACTTGGGCCCTTTTTTCT
>CAZKSK010000067.1:0-10392 GCA_964555225.1 uncultured Bacteroides sp. | reverse complement strand
TCTTGCAGAATTCTGTGGCTTTCCGGAAGCCGTTCGAGAAAATCGCTTAAAAGAATTACACGCGGGAGAATGGGAAATGCAACGATTCGAAGAAATTACGGATCCGCGCATACAAGAATGGTATAAAGACTTTTTACATTATCAGATTCCAGGCGGCGAAAGCTTTATGATGCTTTATCAACGAGTATCATCATTTCTAGACGAACTCAAAGAAAAATCATACCGACATGTAATTATTTTTGCCCATGGAGGGGTTTTACTGGCAGCTCAAATGTATACAAAAGAAATTGCCATCGACGAAAAAGCCATTCAAAATCTTACTCCCCATGGTGGAATCATCAAAATAACAATCTGACAATTATATAAAAAATGCCACTCTTCAATTTCTCAAAGAGTGGCATTCTACTTAATCAATCATCTATGTGCAAAAACAGAATTATTTAATTTCGATCTGTTTCTTTACTTTAGCTTCTACACATGCAGGTTTCTTTGGCAGATTAATGATCAAAACACCATCATTAACTTGTGCTGCAATCTTTTCTTTATCAACATCATCCGGCAGGATTAATGTTTGCTGGAATTTAGAATAACTGAATTCACGGCGCAGATAGCGACTATTCTTTTTCTTGTTACCATCAGCAGGCTCATTATTTTCTACTTTCTTTTCCATCGTAATGACTAATCCGTCCTCTTCATCTATAGAAATGTTGAAATCTTTCTTAGTCATTCCCGGTGCAGCTACTTCTACCTTATACTCTGCATCACTTTCAATCACATTGATAGCAGGAGCTGTGGCATTTGTTTTTTCCATCCAATCGTTGTCAAAAAAATCATTGAAAATACTTGGCAACCAACCTTGAGTTCTTCTAATTACTGGCATCATAATTTTAATCTCCTATTTTTAAGTTTAACATTCAATATCTTTGAATTCTTCAACCCTTTTTGATTTCCGAATTCATTTAAAGAAATGCAAACAAAATGCCGACTTAAAATTTTGTCAGGAGCCTTTTACCTTATTTAAACCTTCACAAATTATTTTTACTATTAATGAGAGAAATAGAAAGCATAATATAGAATTTATATAGTTCGGAACACACATATAAGTCAAATTGGCATTTTATAAGTCACTTTGACTTATACATTTATTTAAAGCCCCTAAAATAAAACTTAAGATTACATTAATTGTTTATATTTGTACTCTGAAATGAATTAATCCACAAATGAATCATTAATTCCATATTTTTCATAAATTTGTTACATGTATTAAAAACCAATACTATGAGAAGAAAATTATTTTGCTTAACAGCTTGTGCTTTAATAGCTCTGAGTTCTTGGGCACAACAAGCTTTATTCAATGGGAACGACATCGTTTCTCCTGAAGTTAAAAACGATTGTTCCGTAACATTTCGTCTTTATGCACCTAAAGCGATCACAGTGCAACTAACCGGTGATTTTCTATCACAAGAAAAAAATGGAATAGTAAACATGACCGAAGGAAAAGACGGAGTTTGGTCCTATACTTCCGAAAAATTAACTCCGGAACTTTATTCTTATAAATTCAGAATAAACGGAATGGATTGCCTGGATCCATCCAATATTTACAGGAATCGTGACATAGCAACTTACACAAACTTCTTTATCATAAAAGAAAAGAAAGATGATAAAGGTTACCTTTACAGTGTTAATGCCGTACCTCATGGAAACGTATTAAAAATATGGTATGACAGTCCTACCCTGAAGATGAAACGCAGAATGACCGTTTACACTCCGCCAGGATATGAAAAAGGAGGAAAATATCCTGTTCTTTATTTGCTCCACGGAGCAGGAGGTGATGAAGAAGCATGGACTACACTTGGACGCGCATCTCAAATAATGGATAACCTGATTGCTTCCGGTAAAGCAAAACCGATGATCATTGTAATGCCAAACGGAAATACCAACTGTGAAGCGGCTCCCGGCGAATGGTCAAAAGGAATGTATAAACCTTCTTTTATGGGACATGCAATTTCTAAATCCGTGGCAACAATGGATGAAAGTTTTCCTGATATTGTAAAATACATTGAAAATAATTACAAAGTTCTTAAAGGCAAAAACAACCGAGCTATTTGCGGCCTCTCTATGGGAGGAGGGCATTCTTTTGCAATATCCAAACGCTACCCGAATATGTTTAGCTACATTGGGCTTTTCTCTGCTGCACTCTTTATGGGCAACAATAATCCTCAGAAAGAGACCTTGGAAGGGATGGAGAGTGACTCTTCATTTAAAAAAGAAATAGCGACTCTATTTAATGCACATCCGAAGCTTTATTGGATTGCCATTGGAAAAACAGACTTTCTCTATAAATCCAACGCAGAATATAGAAAATTTTTAGATTCCCATAAATATAAATATGAATATTATGAAAGCGAAGATGGACACATATGGCGAAATTGGCGAGTGTATCTGACCCTTTTTGCACAAAAAATATTTAAGTAATTTCAATTATCCTATTCACTATATAGAAAATCCAGAAAAGCTGAAATTTTAAAGACAAAAAGAGGTGTACCGAATATTTTGGATACACCTCTTTTACTATTTTCTTAAAACGATTATTGTTCCATTAAGAATTCTTTAAATTCTTTGAATTCTTTACCAATGCTTATACTCTGTTTAGTTCCCTCCATAAAAGCACGAAGTTTTGCCGGAATATTGATTTTTTCACCAATAATAGGCTCCACTGTGTCACGGAATTTAGCCGGATGAGCTGTTTCCAAAAACAGACCCGTTTCATCCGACTGCAATCCTTCTTTTAAAGCACGATAGCCACATGCCCCATGAGGATCAAGCAGATATCCGGTTTCTTTATATGTATCCCGAATTGTTTCGGAAATCATTTCATCTGTATAAGTTGCACCGCTTATCTGCTCACAAATATCACGATGATTGCCTTTATACAGTTCCAGAATTCGAACAAAATTACTTGGATCACCCACATCCATGGCATTAGCCAGAGTCGCAATTGACGGTTTAGGGCTATAAACACCTGTTTTTAGATATTGATAAAAAATATCATTCCTATTATTCGCCGCAATAAAACGTTTTATGGGAAGCCCCATCCGTTTGGCAAATAATCCTGCTGTGATATTTCCAAAATTACCACTTGGCACGCAAACCACCAAATTGTCAGCCTTATTTTCTTTTTTCAGCTGGGCATATCCATAAAAATAATAAAAAGCCTGAGGTAAGAATCGAGCCACATTAATAGAATTCGCACTGGTCAATTTCATATGTTTATTCAGCTCTTCATCCATAAAAGCATTCTTCACCAATGCCTGACAATCATCGAATACGCCATCGATCTCCAATGCCGTAATATTTTGGCCTAAAGTGGTAAACTGTTTTTCTTGAATTTCACTTACTTTTCCTTTCGGATAAAGTACATACACATGTATTCCTTCTACACCCAAAAAGCCATTTGCTACGGCACTGCCTGTATCTCCGGACGTTGCGACCAATACATTTACCTTTTGTTGCCCTCCATCTTGCTTGATAAAATAGCCTAACAAACGAGCCATGAAACGTGCTCCAACATCCTTAAAAGCCAAAGTCGGACCATGAAAGAGTTCCAAAGCATATATATTATCCTTAACCTCTACAGCCGGAACATCAAAGCTCAGCGTATCATATACTATTTGCTTCAACACTTTTACAGGGATATCATTCCCAAAGAGGAAAGAAGCTACCGTATAGGCTATGTCCTGAAAGGAAAGGTTATCTATTTCTTCATAGAAATCATTTGGCAAGGGATTAATATTTACAGGCATATATAATCCCTTATCACCAGCCAAGCCTTTCACTACAGCTTCATGAAGCCCGACCATTGGAGCTCTTTTATTTGTACTGTAATATTTCATATTTACTCGATATATTTCAATTTTTCATAAATTCATTAATAAATTCATCACCCTTCAATAAGCCGAATGAACCTTCTACACAAGAGATTTCATTGAAAGTTTTTACAAGATCGGGCTCTATTCCCGGATAATAAATAAGAAACGGAACAGGTTCCGCAGTATGTGTACGATGTTCACACGGAGTTGGATGATCAGGAAGTACCGCTATAGCGACAGGATCTGTCCAATCTTTCACGGCTTCGTATACAGGGCCTATTATACGACTGTCCAGATATTCAATTGTTTTAATTTTTAAAGGAATATTACCTTCATGACCGGCCTCATCACTTGCCTCGAGATGCAAAAAGACAAAATCATCTTCTCTCAAAGCCTCAACAGCTGCCTGAGCTTTTCCTTCATAATTAGTATTATATAATCCGGTAGCGCCTTCTACTTCTATATTGCGTAATCCGGCATAAATTCCTATACCTTTTATTAAATCGACGGCAGAAATAACAGAACCGCTTTTAACCTGTGGAAATATATGTGAAAATATTTCCATCTGCGGACGATAACCCGGTGACCAAGGCCATATGCTATTGGCGGGATCTCTCCCTTCCGCAATACGTTTTATATTTAATGGATGATCGGCTAGCAACCTTTGCGATTCAAATATCAAATGGTTGATTAAATCAGCCGTCGGTTGTGCCTCAGGATGTCCCTCCATCGGCTTTACAAGTAACGGACGAAACAATTGTCCGGGGACATCATGAGGAGGTGTACAATCCAAATATTTATTTCCTCCTTTAATCACCAATAAATGACGATATTGAATTCCGGTATAAAAATGAACAATATCGCTACCCAGCTTTTCCTGTAAATATTTCACAAGAATATCTGCATCTTCCGTCGTTATATGTCCTGCCGAATGATTCTTAATCTTATTATTCTCAACACATATGATATTACAACGCATCGCCATATCACCAGGTTGAAGATTTACCCCTATACTGGCAGCTTCGAGAACTCCTCTCCCTTCATAAACTTTAGGTAGATTATAACCCAAGACAGACATATTGGCAACCTCGCTCCCCGGATGAAAACCGGGAGCAACAGTAATCAACCTGCCACAACGACCTTTTTCCGCAAGCATATCCATATACGGAGTTTTTGCTGCTTGAAGCAATGTTTTGTTTTGAAGTGATTCGACTGGCCAATCGGCCATACCGTCTCCCAATATAATAATATGTTTCATTATCCTAAATATTAGCAATACTCATAATATCTGCAAAAACTCCTGCTGCCGTCACACTGGCTCCGGCTCCATATCCTTGAATAAGCATAGGATATTTTTTATAGCGTTCGGTCGTAAGTAATATGATATTATTACTCCCTTCCAACGTATAGAAAGGATGGCTGCGATCTACTTCGGCTAATGACACGCTGGCCTTCCCGTTTTCCAATTTAGCGACAAAACGCCAACGTTTTCCTTCCGCTTCCAATTGGCAGCGTTTTTTTTCAAATGAGGCATCCATTGCAGGTATTTTCCTCCAGAAATCTTCAAGCGGCCCCCTAAAATAATCTTCGGGAATAAAAAGATGTTTTTCAACGTCCTCCTGATCAAGTCTATATCCTGCTTCACGTGCAAGAATAACTAATTTACGAATAACATCCTTTCCACTCAAATCTATACGAGGATCGGGTTCCGAATATCCCTCCTCCTTAGCCTGACGAATCGTTTCACTGAAAGGAACCTCCTTACTGATACGATTAAAAATAAAATTCAATGTACCGCTTAATACTGCTTCAATACAAAGTATCTTATCACCGCTGTTTATTAAATCATTAATGGTATTAATAACCGGTAGTCCGGCTCCGACATTCGTCTCGAACAAGAATTTCACACCTCGTTTACGAGCTGTTGTCTTCAATTCATAATAATTGTCATAGGCGGAGGAAGCCGCTATTTTATTGGCTGCTACTACAGAAATATTATGTTGAAGAAAATCTTTATATAAACCAGCGACCTCCGCACTTGCCGTACAATCCACAAATACTGAATTGAAAATATTCATTCCGATAATTCCATCGTGCAATATCTCCAAATTACTCTCCGGACTCTTCTTCAGTTCTTCCTTATAAGTAGCCAGATTAATACCTTCACGATTGAAAATCGCCTTATGACTACTGGCGATCCCTACAACATGAAGTTTCAATCCGCGTTCTTTCATCAATTTCTGTTGCTGACTATGTATTTGTTCAAGAAGACTTCCCCCGACTGTTCCGACCCCACAAATAAACAAGTTAAGAACCTGATACTCTGAAAGAAAGAAACTATCATGAATTACATTCAAAGTTTTACGCAAAGAGTCATGATTTACCACAAACGATATATTGGTTTCGGATGCACCCTGAGCACAAGCTATCACATTTATACCATTCCGACCTAACGTACCAAACAGTTTTCCTGCGATACCCGGAGTATGTTTCATATTTTCTCCCACAATAGCCACGGTTGCAAGATTACGCTCTGCAGTTACAGTACTCAACTCGCCCATTTCTATTTCTTTGCCGAACTCTTCGTTCAACACTTCACAAGCCAAATCGGCATCCTCATTTCGAACCCCGATGGAAGTACTGTTTTCCGAGGAAGCTTGAGAAACCAAGAAAACACTGATCCCATTATCTGCCAATGTTACGAAGATCCTTTTATTAACCCCGATCACACCCACCATTCCAAGTCCTCTGACTGTAATCAATGTTGTATTATTAATAGAAGAAATACCTTTAATTGCTTTACTTTGCTTATCGATATCCTGACTGATAATTGTCCCGCTAGCTTCCGGTTTGAATGTGTTTTTAATTAAAATAGGAATATTTTTATGACAAACAGGATAAATAGTTGGCGGATAAACCACTTTTGCTCCGAAATTGCACAGCTCCATCGCTTCTACATAACTCAACTCATTAATAGTATAAGCCGTACTGATAACTCTAGGATCTGCAGTCATAAAACCATCTACATCAGTCCAGATTTCCAAGCTCCCGGCATCTAATGCTGCTGCTATAATCGCTGCCGTATAATCGGAACCTCCACGACCTAAATTCGTAACGTCACCATTCGTCTTATCAGAAGAAATAAATCCGGGAGCTACTGACACATGGGGTAATTCCTTGAAAAATTCCTTTACTAAAAAATTAGTCAATTCGGAATCCAGGATGGACTTATTATGCTTCACTTCCGTTTTAATGAATTTTCTGGAATCAAACAAAACCGCCTCATCAATAAGTGTAGCAACAATATGAGAAGAAATCCTTTCACCATAACTGACTATAGTATCGGAAGTCTTAGATGACAAATCTTTTATTAAGAAAATGCCTTGATATATATCTTTCAGTTCTCTAAGCAAATCTCCGACCGCATCCAACAATTGTTTTTTCTTTTTACCGTCGGGAATCACTTGATTGATCATTTCATAATGCCGGTTGACTATTTCTTTTAGTCCCGCTTCATATTCCACATCGCCAACAGCTGCCAACTTGGACGTACTAATTAACAAATCTGTAATACCACCCAATGCCGATACGACTACTATGACCGGTTCTTTTTCGGCTTCTATTATTTTCTTTACATTTAAAATGCTATTAACGGAACCTACGGACGTTCCGCCGAATTTCATGACTTTCATAAATAATTTTGGTTGTAATAAATAAAAATAGATTTTTTTGCCTACATCCATAGGCGTGTTTCACGTAGAAACAACTATATACATATTCTTAACCCCTAAGGGTTGTTGTGGTGGTGGTTGTCATGGACATTCGCCATGTTATAATGGTTGTATATAGATAATAATAAGTCATTCTATTCGAATTCTTTTTTTAATTATGGCACAAAAATAATAATTATTTAGCACAAACTATTACTTTTTACTATTTTTTTATTTCAAATTTAATATTATCAGAAGATTTAGGTACTTTTTTATTATTTAATAACCGAACCATTTCCCGTGCCGCTCTTTTTGAAGCCCCTGCCGGTCCGAGGATTCCCGCCATTTCATCATAACCTCTCAGCATTTTTTCCCTGCAGTCACCTTCCTTTAATATCTTTCCTAATTCATTATAAATATTATTCACTGTCATGGTATCGGCAACCAACTCACAAACAATTTCCCGATTGACAATCAAATTCACCAAAGAAATAAAACGCACCTTCAAGACATGCCGACGTAAAAAAGAAATAAATTTACCGACAGGCGTATGATAACAAACAACTTGAGGGACCTTGAAAAGAGCAGTCTCCAAAGTAGCTGTTCCACTCGTAACCAAAGCACATTCAGCCTGTTGCAACAAACGATAAGTCTCACCAAACAAGATTGTCACGGATGAAGAACCGATATACCGTCTATAATAAGATTCATCTATGCCGGGTGCCCCTGCTATGATTCTCTGGTATCTGTCAGCCAGAGATTTCGTGGCAGCAAGCATATCCGGTAGATTATCTTTGATTTCCTGTTTGCGACTTCCTGCCAACAATGCTATAATAGGTTTATCATTCAATAGATTCGATTTTATGAAAGAATCAAAATTCTCCGATGAATGTTCCTTGAATGCCATGACGGCATCCACACACGGATTTCCCACATAATGGATAGGATAATGATGTTTTTCCTCAAAAAAAGGAATTTCAAAAGGAAGAATGGAAAATAACTCATCTACATCCCTGCGGATATTTTTCATCCTATATTCTTTCCAAGCCCATATTTTGGGAGAGATGTAATAAAAGACCGGGATACAAGTATTCTTTCTGCAAAACTTGGCTATCTTAAGATTAAAACCGGGATAATCCACCAATATTACTACATCGGGATTCCAATGAACAATATCGGTGCAACACATTTGCATATTTCTCAAAATAACATTTAAGTGAAGCAATACCGGAACGAAACCCATATAAGCCAACTCCTTGTAATGTTTAACACAAGTGCCTCCTACCGCCGACATTAAATCGCCTCCAAAAAAACGAAATTCTGCCAAAGTATCCTCCTTTAAAAGAGCCTTCATCAAATTAGAAGCATGTAAATCTCCGGAAGCTTCACCTGCTATAAGATAATATTTCATTTCGGGTCATCATTTAAGTTCCAGTACGGCATATCGGCAAGCAACTGATAAGCTGTCAAATCAATTTTAATTGGAGTAACAGCTACATAACCGTTTGTTAAAGCCCATTGATCGGTATCTGTACTAAAAGGTTCATCATTTACATATTTACCTGCCAGCCAAAAATATTTTAACCCGCCCGGGTGATTATCGGCACACCATTCATTTTCCCAATGTCCCTTATCCTGACGGCAAAACCGTATTCCCTTATATGGGAACAAATCCGGAGATGGAAAATTTACATTCAAGCAAGTACCTGACGGCAAATTATTATGTAAAACAGCCATAACTATTTTTAAAATATAAGTTGAGCATCCGCTAAAATCTGTATTTTTATCAAAAGAACATAAAGAAAAACCAATAGAAGGAACATTCTTCATACAACCCTCAATCACAATGCTCATGGTGCCGGAATAAAATGCATTAACAGCAGAGTTATCACCATGATTGATACCTGCAACAATCAGGTCCGGAGTTCTTGAAACGACCTGTTCCATTCCAAGTTTCACGCAATCCATAGGAGTACCCGTACAAGAATATACGGTTAAGCCTTCTTCTTTACGTAAATTCTCTATTCGAATCGGTTTATCCGAAGTGATAGAGCAGGCAGAACCCGAACGTGAAAAATTCGGTGCAACAACAACTAAATCACCAACCGGTCGCAAGATATCTATCAAAAAACAAAGACCTTTTGCTTTATAACCATCATCATTAGAAATAAATATTAAAGGTTTCACCGTTTTCATCTAAATTTATTTAATTGAGAGACAAAAATAGCAAAAGGAAATGAAACGACCGTTCCTTTTCAAACAAAAGTTGTATCTTTGCACAGTTATTAACAAACATAGCAAGTTATGAACAAAAAGGGCAATCTTTGCTGGAATAAGTAGGTGCTCTTGTTTTTTATGTTTTACTTCGCAACCTGTAAAAACTAAAACAGTATGGGTAAAATAATTGCATTAGCAAATCAGAAAGGAGGCGTCGGAAAGACCACTACCACCATTAATCTGGCAGCGTCACTGGCCACTCTGGAAAAAAAGGTATTAGTAGTTGATGCGGATCCACAGGCCAATGCATCTTCGGGATTGGGCGTTGATATTAAAAAAGTGGACTGTTCTATCTATGAATGTATTATCAATAAAGTTGATATTCGTGAAGCCATCTATTCTACAGATATAGACGGACTGGACATTATTCCTTCTCATATTGATTTGGTAGGTGCCGAAATTGAAATGCTGAATTTAGAGAATAGGGAAAAAATTCTCAAAAACACATTGGCTCCGATCAAGAACGATTATGATTTCATATTGATCGACTGCTCACCTTCATTAGGTCTGATTACAGTCAATGCCTTAACAGCAGC
>CAZKSK010000066.1:0-10547 GCA_964555225.1 uncultured Bacteroides sp. | reverse complement strand
AAGACTGTTAGAGCTATGGATGTTTTATTTCCAAATATAGGAGAAATTATAGGTGGATCTGAGCGTGAAGATAATTATGATAAATTGCTTGGCCGTATTAAAGAATTGAATATCCCAATGAAAGATATGTGGTGGTATTTGGATACCCGTAAGTTTGGGTCTTGTCCCCATTCAGGATTTGGTTTGGGTTTTGAGCGACTTTTATTGTTTGTTACAGGCATGACAAATATTCGTGATGTGATTCCATTTCCCAGAACGCCAGGGAAGGCTGACTTTTAAAAGTTATGATCATCAAAATTATAAATCGGCTTATGACTTTTGTTATGAGTCGGTTTTTTGTAAATATAGGATATTAGCAGATTTATAAATGAAAAAATTTACTGAATTTGTTTGTCAATTGTAATAAAAACCGTAAATTTGCAGTCCGATTATTATCTTATTTCGTATAAGAGTTTAGTTTATAGCTCATTAGCAATCCTTTGTCCGGGGAGTGCTAAAAAGGCAAATGGATTTTTTAGTAGTTAACAAATTAAAAAGCATTAAGAGTGGATACTTTAAGTTACAAGACCATTTTTGCAAATAATGAGACAGCGACCAAAGAATGGGTTATTGTCGACGCCACAGATCAGGTTTTAGGTCGTATGGGTGCGAAAGTTGCAAAATTGTTGAGAGGAAAGTATAAAGCGAATTATACTCCTCATGTAGATTGCGGTGATAATGTGATTATTATCAATGCAGATAAAATTAAATTGACCGGAAATAAATGGACAGACAGAGTCTATTTAAATTTTAGTGGATATCCAGGTGGTCAAAAGAAAATTACTCCGGCAACTATTATGGCACGTCCAAACGGTGAGGAGAAATTAGTTAAGAGAGTAGTAAAGGGTATGCTCCCAAAGAATCGTCTTGCTGCAAAACAGCTTGATAATCTTTATGTTTATGCAGGAAGTGAGCATAAGCATGAGGCACAGACTCCTAAAAAAATTGATATAAACTTACTTAAATAATTCAGAATGGAAGTAGTAAATGCATTAGGGAGACGTAAAAGCGCCATTGCCCGAATCTTCGTTAAAGAAGGTACAGGAAAGATTACTATTAACAAGAGAGACCTTACAGAGTACTTTCCATCATCAATTCTTCAGTATATTGTAAAGCAACCTTTGACAAAATTAGATGTTACTGAGAAGTATGACATCAATGTGAACCTGTGTGGTGGTGGTTTTACGGGTCAGTCACAAGCTCTTCGTTTAGCGATCGCTCGTGCTTTGGTAAAAATTAATGCTGACGATAAGAAGGCTCTTCGTTCTGAAGGTTTTATTACGCGTGATCCTCGTGAAGTTGAGCGTAAGAAACCAGGGCGTCCAAAAGCACGTAGAAGATTCCAGTTCAGTAAACGTTAATATTTGGAAGTTCTGCGAACTGCGAAATTGCGTTTAGTATCTAAACTGTTGGGATTCTAATTAAAGACTACCCAATAGCTGGTGAAAGCAAAAAAGAATGTAAACGATTAAAAAAATAAAAAATGTCTAGAACAAATTTTGATACATTATTAGAAGCTGGTTGTCACTTCGGACACTTAAAAAGAAAGTGGAATCCAGCTATGGCTCCTTATATTTTTATGGAACGCAATGATATTCACATCATTGATCTTCATAAGACAGTCGCTAAAATTGATGAAGCTGCAGAAGCTTTAAAACAAATTGCAAAATCAGGAAAGAAAATCCTGTTTGTTGCTACTAAAAAACAAGCTAAACAAATTGTAGCTGATAAAGCTACATCTATTAATATGCCTTATGTCATTGAACGCTGGCCGGGTGGTATGTTAACCAATTTTCCTACTATACGTAAAGCTGTTAAGAAAATGGCTACGATTGATAAGTTGACTAATGATGGGACTTATTCAAATCTTTCTAAGAGAGAAATTCTTCAGATTTCACGTCAACGTGCAAAATTGGATAAGAATTTAGGTTCAATTGCTGATTTAACTCGTCTTCCTTCTGCTTTGTTTATAGTGGATGTTATGAAGGAAAATATTGCTGTTCGTGAAGCAAATCGTTTAGGTATTCCTGTATTTGCAATAGTTGATACAAATTCGGATCCTTCAAATATTGATTTTGTTATTCCTGCAAATGATGATGCAACAAAGTCAGTAGATGTTATCCTTGAAGCTTGCTGTGGAGCTATCGCAGAAGGTTTGGAAGAGAGAAAAGCTGAAAAAGTCGATATGGAAGCTGCTGGAGAAAATGCTCCTGTTAAGGCTGGAAAGAAGAGAACAGCAAAAGCACGTCTGGATAAGTCAGAAGAGGAAGCTATTAATGCTGCTAAAGTTGCCGCTTACGTTAAAGAGGACGAAGAGGCTTAATTACTAACCATTAAAAAATTAAGATAAGATATGGCTGTAACTATAGCTGATATAACTAAGCTTCGTAAAATGACAGGAGCTGGTATGATGGATTGTAAAAATGCCTTAGCAACTGCTAATGGTGATTTTGATGAAGCGATGAAAATAATTCGTGAAAAAGGACAGGCTGTTGCAGCAAAACGTTCGGATCGCGAAGCGTCTGAAGGATGTGTGCTTGTAAAAGCGGAAAACGGATTTGGAGCAATTATTGCTTTGAAATGTGAAACCGATTTCGTAGCAAGTAATGCTGACTTTGTAAAATTAACCCAGGAAATTTTGGATGCTGCAGTCGCTAATAAATGTAAAACATTGGACGAAGTGAAAACTCTTCCTTTAGGTGATACAACAATTGCTCAGGCAGTAATTGACCGTAGTGGAATTACAGGTGAAAAGATGGAACTTGATGGTTATATGACTCTCGAAGCAGCATCTATTTCAACTTATAATCATCAGTCAAAGAATTTTCTTTGCACAATGGTAGGTTTGAATAAATCTATAGAGACTAAAGTCGGTCATGAAATAGCTATGCAAGTAGCCGCTATGAATCCGATTGCTCTTGATGAAAAAGATGTTCCTGCCGAGGTTTTGGAAAAGGAAAAAGAAATTGCAGCTGATAAAGCTCGTCAGGAAGGTAAACCAGAGAACATGATCGAAAGAATAGCAATGGGGCGTATCGGTAAATTTTATAAAGAAGTTTGTTTGTTGAAACAAGAATATATTCAGGATGCATCCATGACAATTGCAGATTATTTGAAATCTCAGGATAAGGATGTTGAAGTTGTTGGCTTTAAACGTTTTACTTTAAGAGCTGAGTAAAATTAATTCAATTATATAAAAAAGCTATCTGAATTTTTCAGATAGCTTTTTTCGTTTTATAAGTTACATTGAACGGAAAATGTCCATTCACGTGGACGAAGATTGAAAGAATGAGTTTCTGTTATATTGTTTTGGTTGATAGAATAAGAATATTCTTTTTTGTTAAACAAATTATTGATTCCTATACTGAGTCGTATTTTCTTCATTCTCCAAATAATTGTTGCATCAGCAAGAGTGAGGTATGACGTTTTCCCGGAATATAAGTCATTTTTGTAATGTGACATATTCATTCTTATATCTATTTTTCCGATAGTCTTTGTAAAAGAAAGATTTTGTACCCAATTCCATAATTTAGATTGATTTGTATTATTTTCTTGATCAAATTTGTTGTAATTAATGTTTATATTGTATTCTAGTTCTCCCCAAATAGGGGAGAAAATAATTTTTGGTTCTAAATTTAATTGGTTAGAGGTATAAGCTATATATAGTCCATTGGTCATACAGTGACCTTTAGAGTGTAAATATTCTGTGATACAGGATAATTTTAAATGTAATCCGAACCAACTTTTTGATATTGAATTTTTAATAGTCCAATTATATGTTCGATTGTTTTTTTCTTGCTGGATAATATTATATAGTCCATTATTTAGACAGATGTTTGATAGTGAATTCTTTTTGAGAATAGAATATCCAGTTTGGACGCTCCAAAAAAGTTCATGAAGAGGGTGTTTATATTTATATTCTAAACTCGTAGAGAACAAATCATTGCGTGGAATAATACCTTTATTTTCATACCATGTACGGTAGTCTTTTCTATAATTATTCGGAAGAAAATATGTCCATTCGGAGGTCTCTTGTAAAAAACAAGCAAAAGCAGACCACTCATGATGAAATCCTGTTTTTAAAGTTGAAGCTATTTGAGGAGAAATTAATAAATAAGATTTATTTTCCTTACAAAATCTTTTCCATTGAAATAAACTATTTATTTGTAAATTAAATTCACCTTTTTTGTATTCCCATTGTGGACGACTGTAGAGGCAGCAAGTCCAATGATGATTATGTAATAACATATCTTCTATACAGAAACCAACTGAATACTGTTGAGAAATGAATCCTTTTTTTTGCATCAAGTTAAAAGCATTATCAGTATAGCTTCTGGTGGCATGAATATGTTCTTTTTCATCACTCAAATTAAGTTCAGCGGGGGAATAAGCTAGTTGTGTTGAAGAGTATAATGACAAAGTTTGATATCCTTTTGTTTTTAAAGATTTTAGTTCATTTTTCCAAGAAAGATTTGGTGTATGAATAAATTGTTCTATTTCTTTTTCATTTGTATTAATAAATGAATGACTATTATTCAGTTGACCATTAACTGTCATTTGTTCTTTTAAATATAAGTTTTCTTCGTTTCTTTCTAAGAAAAATTCAGTTTGCAGATGATCTGTTGTTTCATTGAATTTTTGTTTTTCGCTCGTTTCTATAGATTTATTGTCATTAAGGTGAAAAATGTTGTTATCGGAGGTTTGCTGATTTAACTCATTGTGTAGATAGTTTGCTGAGAATCTGATTCCTTTTTCAGGCTGTTTAGCTTGAATCTGATTCAGGTTTATGCCGTATGTTTGGTTAAATCTGAGTCGTTCTTCTTCTATAGGACTATTTATCGTAGGCTGAGTTAACCAAGATGACGTACTTTTATGATTAAGTAAGTTGGTCTCGTTATCATTTTCTATTAATGATTTATTGATGGCTTGTAGATCTTTACCGGTATTATCAATTTGAAGTCCATAAAGACATTGTTTTTGTTTCCCTATTTGTAAAGCATTCATATTTCCATTCCATAAAACAGAATTTTTTTTGTTAGAAAGTCCACTAAGAGCTTTCAATGTATAGATCCACTTGTTTTTTACTTCAGGCTTAAGTTTTATATTAAGAGCTATATCATCTGAATGAATCTTTTGAGCTAAAGAACGTATATGTTGGAAGTGGTCAATAATTTCTGCCTTATCCACATCTTTAGCTTTTAAGTTTTCATTGATTAGATTATAATGTCCTCCGGTTAGATCCATTCCTTCAATAGTAAATCTGCTGATATCCTTTCCATTATAACTAATAGTACCATTTTTATTAATATCAATACCCGGTAACTTTTTTAGAGCGTCTTTCAACGTATTATCTCGTTCAGAAATGAAACGACTGATATCATAACGGGTCGTATCTTGACGGCCAAAAACACGTCCGCCTTTTATTTCAACTTCCTTCAGTGTGAAAATTTGTGGCTTTAATGAGAAGTTTATAATATCGTGCCCTTTTAGAGGTCTATTCTGTTTTTCATACCCTAAATAATTAACGGAAAGAATATCGTTATCTTGTAAATCAGAATGTTTTATTGTATAATTCCCCTGTTGATCAGTTAGTACATAATTAAGAGGTGTACCATTTCTTTTCCAGACTACTGTCGCCATGTCCAAAGCTTTATGTGTTTCGGCATCAGTGACTTTTCCGTGTATGGTTTGTGCAAAAATATTAACATTCGATAAAAAAAGGAGTAAGTAAATTATTTCTTTTTTCATTTTTCAATTGGATTATAGGGAATTGACTTCGGATTGGCTGTCTTATTACCATTTTCATCTGTAATGGTTATTTTTATATTAGGATCATTAGTTATAAAACCGACAGGATCTGCATAATAGCGTGTATACAATTTATTTAGATTTTTGCGCGTAATAGTTTCGTATTTATTACCTTTATATAATATGTTATGTGGATGATGTATCTGTTCTAATCCATTGGCTTCGAAATTGTATGTATGTTGATTGTCTTCGGCTTTTAAAATCAGTCCAGGTAATCCACAAAGTTTCCAAGGGCCTTCGTGGATCGGTATTTCAGGTGTATACCAGGCTGTCCATATTCTTCCCTTATAGTTTGTAATTGCTTTTTGACATGTATATCCTATCACGGTGAGTGTATCAGGCATTAAATTCCAAATAGGCACTTGAGCACTTTCTTCACATTTATATCTAGCCATGCCTAATTTATCTAATAAAATTGTATTTCCGGATTCTTTATAATTCTTATATATTTCCCAACTGATTTTTCCGGAACCAAATTGTTGTAGATGTTCATTTATTACAGATTGTGAAACGCCATTTTTTCTGTCTGCCATATAAACAGAATCAGCTACGTAATTTGTATAACTGTAGAAAAGTGATGTCTTTTTACCGATTTCCAAAATCATAAGTTCGTTTTGAAATTTGGAATCTACACGCGTTGTATCTGTAATAAAATTCATTAAAAAAGATATTCTGACGCGTCCTTCATCACAAGGTATGCCTGGGTCTGTATCGATATCGTTGAACACTGTGATTTGTGCACAGACTTTTAGTATGAAGCTGTTCATAAGTAAAAGAAAAAGTAAAGACATAGTTTTTTTCATTTTTTTATTCTTTTAAATGTTTCTGGTTGCAAAGAAAATATATTGAAATCTTTATATTTTAAATAATTATTACTAACTTATTAATCAAAAGTCAAGAAGTTATTACTAATTTATTATTACGCTTTGTAATCGATACTTTAAAGATTATATCAACAATCTTTTTTATATCTTTGCTTACGATAAAGAGATGATTTATGGAAAAAAGAATTCGTTTTGTGTGGTATCTTACAACAGTTACTGTAATATTGATATTGGGACTACAAACTTATTGGTTATATATGCAGTATTATTATCAGCAGATGGAGAGATCAAAGGTGATATTTAATCAATGTTCTCGATTGATTAAACAAGAAGAAGTCATAAGAGAACAAACTAGTAAAAGAATAACTCTTGAAAAAGGAAAGGAAATTTATTCAGCAACCAAATTTTATACACGGGTAGAATTTAATTTGTCTTTTCTGGAAAATAAACAAAAAACGAAATTGCATTTAGTTGCTTATAAAGGTGATTCTACTCAAAGTAAAAAAATACGGACATTTGATATTGAAGGATTCAATTCTGATGCCATCTTGCCTTTGATTCATCGATATCAGTTATCTGAGGTAAAATCTTTTCGTACATCTGTGATGGATTCATTACTTCGGCTTCACGGCTTATCTCCAGCTGAAGATTATCAATTTTTTTATACAAAGAATTATTTTTTGGATCCGATTTATCATATAGAAAATGGATTTTTCCCTAAAATAAAAATAACTTATCCTTTTAATCCATTGCTTCGGCAGGCGATTTCTTTCTATTTGCCTATTCCAATTCAACCTATTTTGAAAAGTATGTTTTGGCAATTATGTGGTAGTTTGATTCTAATGGTAGTGTTAGTTATTTGTTTTGTTTTTCAATTGAAAACAATACTTATTCAGAAGCGAATAGATGGAATCCGTCGTACTTTTTTAAAGAATATGATTTATGAAATGAAACAGCCTAAAATTGAAGATGAATCTGATGAAACGAGCTTTATTCCTATCGGGAATATACGATTTTATTATTCTCTTAATGAATTAAAATCTGGAAATGAAAGAGTTATTATTACCAGTCGGCAGTCCGAAATTTTACAAATTCTTGCTTCTTCGTTAAATAAATTAGTTATGCGTGAAGATATTTTGAATAGAGTCTGGGGTGATGATTCTTATTCTAATTCAATGGCGTTGAATGTTCAGGTTACTTATTTGCGCAGAGCTTTGAAATCTGATGAGAAAGTGATAATTGAAGCCGTTATGAAAAAAGGTTATTTGTTGCGTGTACGATTAATGGAAGAAGATGGGAAATAGAAGTTAAATCATTTTTGTGTGATACCCATCTTTGGTTAATAGATCATTTATTTTTTGCTTAAAATCTCCCTGAATAATAATGCCTTCTTCTTTTACACTTCCTCCCACTCCACATTTAGTCTTGAGAATTCTGCACAAATCTTTTTTATCATTTTCCTTTCCGATAAAACCGGTGATAAGTGTTACTATCTTCCCCCCACGATTTTTTTTGTCAAGAGTTATTCGTAAATGTTGCTTTTCCTTAGGTAGAGTTTCCGATTCATTATCTTTTTCAATTTCATATTTATAATCGGAATTCGTAGAATATACCACATTCAATCTATCTTTCCAGTCATTGTTTTTCATGTCCATTTTATTTTGAGTTCAAAGATAAACATCTTTTTTGTAAGTTTTAGAATGAAAGACTTGAGATTTGGAAAAAAAATGTAACTTTGCAAATAAAAGTGTAACAACTGGTTTATGAGCTTATTGTCACATAAAGAATCAATTCAAGTGCCCGAACCAACGCTGCGGCGTTTACCTTGGTATCTTTCCAATGTTAAGTTGATGAAAGAGAAAGGAGAAAAATATGTATCTTCTACCCAGATATCGAAAGAAATAAATGTTGATGCATCCCAAATTGCCAAAGATTTATCTTATGTAAATATTTCGGGAAGAACACGCGTGGGTTATGAGATAGATGAGCTAATTTCAGTTTTGGAGAATTTTCTTGGATTTACCAACAGTCATAAAGCATTTCTCTTTGGTGTAGGTAGTTTGGGTGGTGCTTTACTTAGTGATTCCGGATTGAGACAGTTTGGTTTAGAAATCGTAGCAGCATTTGATGTTAATCCCCAATTGGTGGGAAAAGTTATTAATGGAATATCTATTTATCATTCGGATGTTTTTGAAGAAAAGATGAAAGAATATCAAGTAAATATCGGAGTTTTAACTGTACCTATTTACATAGCACAGGAAATTACCGATAAAATGGTAAAAGGCGGAATTAAAGCTGTTTGGAATTTTACTCCTTTTCGTATTAGAGTTCCAGAGAATATAGTTGTTCAGAATACTTCTTTATATGCTCATTTGGCGATTTTATTTAATCGGTTGAACTTTAATCAGATTAAATAATTATGAAGATATTGGCAGTGGGTATGAATTATCTGGCCCATACAAAAGAATTGGAACATACGGATAATATGCCTGAAGAACCAGTCCTTTTTATGAAACCTGATTCTGCTTTATTGAAAGATGGGAAACCTTTTTTTATTCCTGATTTCTCGAACGAAATTCATTATGAAACGGAATTGGTGGTGAGAATTTGTCGCTTGGGGAAAAATATAGCAGAACGTTTTGCTTATCGTTATTATGATTCTGTTACAGTTGGAATAGATTTCACGGCTCGGGATTTACAACGCAAGCTTCGTAATGAAGGTAAGCCATGGCTTTTGAGTAAGGGTTTTGACAATTCAGCAACTATAGGTGATTTTGTACCAATAGGGAATTTTAATGGAATTGAGAATTTACATTTTCGATTGGAAATCGATGGAAAAATAGTTCAGAGTGGATATTCTGGAGAGATGTATTATTCTGTTGATCAAATAATAGCTTTTGCAAGTCGATATTTTACTCTAAAGATAGGTGATTTAATTTATACAGGAACTCCGGCTGGAGTGGGTCCGGTAGAAATTGGACAACATTTACAAGGCTTTTTGGAAGAAGAAAAGGTTTTAGATTTTCATATTCGTTAATTAAATGAGAATTCGGGTAGGATTTGGCTATGACGTTCATGCATTGATAGAAGGACGTGATTTATGGCTGGGAGGCGTGCGCTTTCAGCATGAGAAAGGTTTATTGGGTCATTCAGATGCTGATGTCTTGATTCATGCTATTTGTGATGCCTTGTTAGGGGCTGCTAATCTTCGTGATATAGGATTTAATTTCCCCGATACATCTGTTGAATATAAAGATATAGATAGTAAAATTTTATTGGATAAAACAGTAAAATTAATAGCTGAAAAAGGATATCATATAAATAATATAGATGCTACGGTTTGTGCCGAACGTCCTAAATTGAATGCCCGGATACCCGAAATGAAAAAAGTTTTGTCACAGATTATGAATATCCAAGAAGATGATATTTCAATTAAAGCCACAACTACTGAACGTTTGGGATTTACCGGGAGGGAAGAAGGAATATCGGCTTACTCCGTTGTCCTTATTGAAAAGGATTAAATCAGCAGACCTATTGAAAGCATTAATCCAAATATAAACATGTTGCGGGCTGTTTCTCCTAAAATCTTATTCAGTTCTTTACCTTTGTTTATTTTAACCATTTTTTTCCAGGTTATTATATGCAATATAACATAAATGAGAGGTAACGTAGTTGCAAAAGGATGAGTTGGTAGAAAATACAAACAAAGTAAATATGCTATCAAACCGGTTCCCAGATAAGAAAGTCTACCGGCAATGGTTCCAAAACGGACAACAAAAGTTCTTTTTCCACTAATGATATCTTGTTCTCTATCCCGGTAATTATTAATTGTAAGAAGGGTATTTATTAATAAACCACAAGAAGTACCTGCAATAG